>JADGHA010000012.1 GCA_019689695.1 Micromonosporaceae bacterium
TTTTTCCGCGGCCGGGGGGCCCGGGGGGGGGGGGGGGGGTGCGCGCAGGCATAGGGGTGCCCCGGCCGGCCGGCCATGCACATGTACATGGCACCTCACGGTAGGTGAGTCGAACCGGTTGGCCAAGCTTTGTCCGAAACCTACCTGGACGGGGCGAACTACCCGGACCGGCCGCCGCGCAGCTGGGCCAGCACCAGCGGGTCGATCCGCCCGGGCACCAGCCGCTCCTCGAGGTTCGCCACGCCGGCCCAGGCGGCCAGCGCGGCGTCCAGCGCCGCCGCCGACGCGTCGCGCGCCGGGTGGCCGGCCGCCGCCAGCAGCCCGCGCACCTCGTCGGCGAGCGGTCCGGTCAGCTCCAGCAGGGTCTGCGGGTCGGGCCGTTCGAAATGGAGTGTGTGCAGGTCCAGCAGCCGGGCCAGCTCGCCGACCGGGTCCGGGTGGTCGTCCACCCGCAGGTCCACCACGGTGTCGCTGGTCCCGCCGTAACCCATCCCTTTCGCCACCACCAGCAGCGCCGCGCTCTGCCGGCCGCGGCGGTCGCCGCCGGCCGCGTCGCCCGCGCGTAGCGCGGCGAGCAGCCGGTAGGCCAGCCGCGGGTCGTCGGCGGCCAGCCACGCCGCCTGCATCTGGTCCACCACCTGCGGACCGACCAGGATGTTGCCCTGGATGGCGTACCCGTCGCCGGCCACCCCGCCGGCCCAGTCGTGGCACCCGTCCCCGGTGAACGTGGCGCCGTCACCGGTGGTGCCGACCACGCCGAGCTGCCGCTGGCTCCGCCCGGGGTCGGCGGCGGTCAGGCCGGCCACCACGTCCGCGGCGGCGACCCCGGTCGCCAGCAGTGCCAGCCCCTGCGGGCGGTACGCGAGGTTGGCGTACGACTGGGTGGCCAGCGCCCCCACTCCGGCCTGCGCGGCCGGCACCATCGCGCCGACGGCGAGGAACTTGCTGGCCACCGCCACCCCGTGCGCCACACCGTCCGCCGACCGCGCCACGATCGAGAAGGTCATGGGCGACACCTAACCATGCCGGCCGCCCGGCCGCAGGACCGGCGCGGGTTCGCCGGCGCCGGCATTACCGTGGACGGCAATGACGTACCGCTACTTTTACGACTGCGAGTTCATCGAGGACGGCCGGACCATCGACCTGGTCTCGATCGGCGTGGTGGACGAGCGTGGCCGCGAGTTCTACGCGGTCTCGACCGAGTTCGACGGCTCCCGGGCGGTGCCCTGGGTGCGCCGCAACGTGCTGGACAAGCTCCCGTCACCGGGGGACCCGGCCTGGCGTTCGCGCGTGCGCATCCGGGAGGATCTGTACGAGTTCCTCGTCGAGCCGCTGCGCGCGGACCCGCGGCTTCAGCTCGAGCTGTGGGCCTGGTACGCCGCGTACGACCATGTGGCGCTGGCCCAGCTGTGGGGGGCCATGACGGCGCTGCCCAAGGAACTTCCACGGTTCACCAAAGACCTGCGCCAGCTGTGGGACGATCGGGGGCGCCCACCGCTACCCGAGGCCGAGGCGGACCGGCACGACGCGTTGGTCGACGCCCGGCACAACCTGGCCCGGTGGCGGGCGATGATGGACTGACCGATACAGTGCCCAGTCGGGTTTCCGATCCACAGCACAGGGGGAGTTTCTTATGCGTATCGGCGTGCTGACCGGCGGCGGAGACTGCCCCGGTCTGAACGCGGTCATCCGCGCCGTGGTGCGCAAGGGTGTGTCCACCTACGGCTACGAGTTCGTAGGTTTCCGCGACGGCTGGCGCGGCCCGCTGGAGGGTATGAGCAAGCCGCTGGGCATCAACGAGGTACGTGGCATCCTCCCCCGTGGGGGCACCATCCTCGGCTCCTCCCGGACCAACCCGTTCAAGATCGACGGCGGGGTGGAGAAGATCAAGGCGAACCTCGCCGACCAGGGCGTCGACGCGCTGGTCGCGATCGGCGGCGAGGACACCCTCGGCGTGGCCACCAAGCTGCACGAGCTGGGCGTCAAGGTGGTCGGGGTGCCCAAGACCATCGACAACGACCTGGGCGCCACCGACTACACGTTCGGCTTCGACACCGCGGTCAACATCGCGATGGAGGCCATCGACCGGCTGCACACCACCGCGGAGAGCCACCACCGCACGCTGGTGGTCGAGGTCATGGGCCGGCACGCCGGCTGGATCGCGCTGCACGCGGGCATCGCCGGCGGCGCCAACGTCATCCTGCTGCCCGAGCGGCACTTCGACATCGACCAGGTCGCGGCGTACGTGGAGAAGCGGTTCCAGACCCAGTACTCGCCGATCGTGGTGGTGGCCGAGGGTGCCACCCCGCTGGAGGGCCAGATGATCCTGCAGAACAAGGAGCTGGACGCCTTCGGCCACGTGCGGCTGGGCGGCATCGGGCAGTGGCTGGCCGAGCAGCTGGAGGCCCGGACCGGCAAGGAGGCGCGCACCGTGGTGCTCGGGCACATCCAGCGCGGCGGCACGCCGACCGCGTTCGACCGGGTGCTCGCCACCCGGTTCGGCCTCGGCGCCATCGACGCCGTGCACGACGGGGACTGGGGCAAGATGGTCGCGCTGCGCGGCACCGACATCGTCCGGGTGGCGCTGGCCGACGCGACACGCGAGCTGAAGACGGTCCCGATCGAGCGCTACACCGAGGCCGAGGTCTTCTTCGGCAGCTGAGGCATTTTCTGGGAAAATGCCGTTCTGAGAGATCCACTGGCCGGCATTTTCCCGGAAAGTGCGCGAGGGAGAGAGATGCATACCGTCGCGGTGATCGGCGCCGGCAAAATCGGCGAGCTGGTGCTCTCCGGGCTGCTGCGCGCCGGGTGGCCGGCCGACCGGCTGCTGGCCACCACCCGCCGCCAGGCCCGCGCCGAGGAGCTGGCCACCCGGTACGGCATCCGGGTGGTGGACAACCTCACCGCGGTCAGCGAGGCGGACGTGCTGGCCATCGCGGTCAAGCCGCAGGACGCCGGCAGCCTGCTGGACGAGGTGGGCCCGAAGGTACCCGCGGAGAAGCTGGTCATCTCGCTCTGCGCCGGACTGCCCACCTCGTTCTTCGCCCGCCGGCTGCCCGAGGGCACGCCGGTGGTGCGGGTGATGACCAATACTCCGGCGCTGGTCGACGAGGCGATGACGGCGATCTCCGCGGGGGAGCACGCCACCGACGAGCACCTCGCGCTGGCCGAGGAGATGTTCTCCCCGCTCGGGCGGACCCTGCGGCTGCCCGAGTCGCAGCAGGACGCGGTCACCGCGCTCTCCGGCTCCGGCCCGGCGTACTTCTACTACCTGGTCGAGGCGATGACCGACGCCGGCATTCTGCTCGGCCTGCCCCGGCAGATCGCGCACGACCTCATCGTGCAGACCGCGATCGGCTCGGCGATCATGCTGCGGGATTCGGGGGAGCACCCGGTGAAGCTGCGCGAGGCGGTCACCTCCCCGGCCGGTACCACCATCTCCGCCGTCCGCGAGCTGGAAAACCACGGCGTCCGCGCGGCGATGCTGGCCGCGCTGGAGGCGGCCCGCGACCGGGCCCGGGAGCTGGCCGAGCAGAACTCGTGAGCATGCCGCGCCGGTGCGCGGGTGGGCGCAGCCGGGGCCGGGAGGTCGATACTGGCGAACATGTCCTCCGTTGACGCGCCCCTCTCGCTGACGCAGGCCCGGACGTTGCTCGCCGCGCTGCGCCCGCGCATCGACACGCTCATCCGGTTGCGCGCCGACCTCGCCGAGCTGCGCGCCGACCTGGCCGGCGAGGCCGCCAGCCCGCTGGGTGGGCGGGCCGAGGCGAAGGCGCTGGAGGCGCGGCTGTACGCGGTCATGGAGGAGCTGGGCACGCGGGGCACCCAGGTCAAGGGGTACGCGCCGCTGCTGCTGGACTGGCCCGGCGAGCTGTACGGCCGTCCGGTGCTGTGGTGCTGGCTGGAGGGCGACCCGGACGTCGGGTGGTACCACCGGGTGGAGTGCGGCTTCGCCGGCCGCCGCCCGGTCCCCGACGACCTCACCTGACCGATGGTCGCCGCGCTCGAGTGTTACCTGGACGCCCATGCCACCCGCCGGGTCCGGGGGCTATGGGACGCGTACGAGGAGGCGGGCATACCCAGCATGCGGGGGTTGGCGGACCGGCGGCACCGGCCGCACCTGTCGCTGGTTGCCGCGGACGTCCTCGACCCGCAGGTGGTGGCCGCCGCGCTGGACGGGATGCCGGCAGCGCCGCCGCTGCGGCTGGACTTCCAGTTCGTCGGGCAGTTCATCGGCCGGGTGGTCTGGCTCGGCCCGGCACCGACCGCGGAGCTGCTGGCCCACCACGCGGAGGTGTACGCCCGGCTCGCGGCGGCCGGCATCGAGGTCTACGACCTCTACCGGCCCGGCACCTGGGTGCCGCACTGCACGCTGTCCATGCGGGTGCCCCGGCCGATGATCGCCGAAGCGGTCCGGCTGGGTCTGGAGGTGCTTCCGATCACAGCCACGGTCACCGCGGCCGCGGTCGCCGATTACAACCGAGGTATCCATCACCCCCTGCCGGCCCTCAAGACTCGCTGATGTGTTAGTACGCTGAACGCCATGCGCCGGCAATGGCACCAATTCCGCAACCCCGGGCTGGAGATAGGGCGCCCGGCCACAGACTCCGCCGAGATCGAGTCGCTGGGGCTCGACCGGTGGCGCCAGCTGCCCCGGGCGCAGACCCCGCCCTGGCCCGACCCGGAGGAGGTGGCCGAGGTCTGCCAGGTGCTGACCACCGTGCCGTCGATCGTCGCGCCCTACGAGGTGGACGAGCTGCGCGCCCGGCTGGCCCAGGTCTGCGCCGGCGAGGCGTTCCTGCTGCAGGGCGGCGACTGTGCGGAGACGTTCGCCGACAACACCGAGAGCCACCTGCTGGCCAACGCGCGCACCCTGCTGCAGATGGCGGTGGTGCTGACCTACGGCGCGAGCCTGCCGGTGGTGAAGGTCGCCCGGGTGGCCGGCCAGTTCACCAAGCCGCGCTCGCAGCCCATCGACGCGCTCGGCCTGCCGGTCTACCGCGGCGACATGATCAATTCGCTGGAGCCCACGCCGGAGGCGCGGGTGGCCGACCCGCAGCGCATGATCCGGGCGTACGCGAACGCCTCCTCGGCGATGAACATGCTGCGCGCCTACCTCGGCGGCGGCATGGCCGACCTGCACGCCATCCACGACTGGAACAAGGGCTTCGTGCGCAGCTCCCCGGCCGGCGAGCGGTACGAGGCGATCGCCCGGGAGATCGACCGGGCACTGGCGTTCATCCGGGCCTGCGGGATGACTGACGACGAGGCGCTGCGGACGGTGACCGTCTACTGCTCGCACGAGGCGCTGGCGCTGGAGTACGACCGGGCGCTGACCCGGGTGGTGGGCGGCCAGGCGTACGCGCTGTCCGGGCACTACCTGTGGATCGGCGAGCGGACCAAGCAGATCGACGGCGCGCACGTCGACTTCATGTCCCGCATCGTCAACCCGATCGGGGTGAAGCTCGGCCCGGGCACCACCCCGGAGCAGGCGATCGAGCTGTGCGAGAAGCTCAATCCGGACAACGTGCCGGGCCGGCTGACCCTGGTCTCCCGGATGGGCAACCAGAAGGTCCGCGAGGTGCTGCCGCCGATCGTGGAGAAGGTCACCGCCGCCGGGCACAAGGTGGTCTGGCAGTGCGACCCCATGCACGGCAACACCATCGAGTCGTCCAACGGCTACAAGACCCGGCACTTCGACCGGATCGTGGACGAGGTGCTCGGGTACTTCGAGGTGCACCGCGAGCTGGAGACCCACCCGGGCGGGCTGCACGTGGAGCTGACCGGCGAGGACGTCACCGAGTGCCTGGGCGGCGCGCAGGCGATCCAGGACGCCGACCTGCCCGGCCGCTACGAGACCGCCTGCGACCCGCGGCTGAACACCCAGCAGTCGCTGGAGCTGGCCTTCCTGGTGGCGGAGATGCTGCGTGGCTGAGCGGTTGGTCGACCTGCGGTCGGACACGGTCACCCGGCCGACCGAGGGGATGCGCCAGGCGATGGCGGCCGCCGAGGTCGGCGACGACGTGTACGGCGAGGACCCGACCGTCAACGCGCTGCAGGACGAGGTCGCCGCGCTGTTCGGGCACGAGGCGGCGCTGTTCACCCCGACCGGGGTGATGGCCAACCAGATCGGCATCCAGCTGCTCGTGCCACCCGGCGGCGAACTGCTCTGCGACGCCGACGCGCACGTCATCACGTACGAGAGCGGCGCCGCCGCGGTCAACGGTGGGGTGTCCAGCCGGACCTGGCCGGCGGTGGGCGCGGATCTCGATCCGGAACAGGTGGCCGCGATGGTGCGCCCGGACGGGTTCCACGCGGTGCCGACCCGGGCCATCGCGGTCGAGCAGACCCACAACCGCGGTGGCGGCGGGGTCATTCCGCTCGCCACCCTGCAGGCCCTGCGCCGGGTGGCCGACGAAGCGGGTGTGGGCCTGCATTGTGACGGCGCCCGGATCTGGCACGCGCACGTCGCCGACGGCGTGCCCCTGTCGACGTACGGCCGGCTCTTCGACACGCTGTCGGTGTGCCTGTCCAAGGGCCTCGGCGCGCCGGTCGGGTCGCTGGTGATCAGCAGCGCCGAGCGGATCGAGCGGGCGCGGCGGATCCGTGCCCGGCTGGGCGGGGCGATGCGCCAGGTGGGCGTGCTCGCGGCCGCCGGCCGGTACGCCGTGGCCAACCACGTCGACCGGCTCGCCGTCGACCACGCCCGGGCGGCCCGGCTGGCCGCCGCGCTGGCCCCGTTCGGCGTGGTGGATCCCGCCAGGGTGCGCACCAACATCGTCCCGCTCGACCTGGCCAAGTCCCCTGTGGACGCGATCTCGCTCGGCGCGGCAGCGCGGGAGCAGGCTGTTCTCGTCTCGGTGCTCGGGCCGCGTACCGCCCGCCTGGTCACCCACCTCGACCTGGACGACGCCGGCGTGGACCGGGCCGCCGAGGTGCTCGCCGCCATCCTGCGCGGCTGAGGGGCCGGACATCGTCGCCGTCAGCTGATCCCCGCGGGCGTCCCGGCCGGAGGATGCGCATGTCGCGAGCCGTGCACATCCCGGCGCATGACCACGCGTCGGCCGCTCGCCGGTCGCTTGTGGACGGTGAACGCGAACCGGCTGAACAGCCCGACGGTGCCGGTGTAGAGCTCGGCCGCGGAAAGTCGCCCGGCCGTGGTGTCCACCGGGTAACCCTCCACTGTGGTCGCTCCCTGCTCGGTTGCGTACCGCACCGCGGCGGCCAGCAGCGCGCCGGCCACACCCGCGCCCCGGTGGCCGCGCTTGACGAAGAAGCACGGCACGGACCAGACCGAGGCGTCGTCGGTAGGGTCCGGCTTCAGGGTGGGGGAGCGGAGGATCCTGCGGTACGCGAGCCGCGGCGCGACCGCGCACCAACCGACCGGCTCGCCGTCTTCATAGGCCAGCAGCCCCACCGGCTGGCCCGACGCGACCAGACCCTGCAACGCCGCCCGGTTGCCGACGTTGCCGTTCGCGCGGAACTCTGACCCGGGAACCCGCCACCACATGCACCAGCATCCGGAGTACGCCCCGCTCGGCCCGAACAGCGCGGCCAGGTCGTCCCACCGGTCGGCGTCGACCACCCGTACCTCGATCGTCATCTGCCAACCCAGCCCTTCCTGCCCATACCCCTGGTCCAGCCCGCCGGTGACCGCCCGGGACCGGCCCGTGGCTCAAGGCGCTGTCAGCGCAACGCCTTGAGCCGGGCGATGTCTGCGGCGTGCCCGGCGTGCCCCTCGCTCGGCGTCTCCACCACCACCGGGACGCCCGCGACCGCGGGGTGGCGCAGCAGCTCACCGAAGGCCGCCTCGCCGATCGCCCCCTTGCCGATGCTCTCGTGCCTGTCCCGCAGCGAGCCGCACAGGTCGCGGGAGTCGTTGGCGTGCACCAGCCGCAGCCGGTCCGGCCCGCAGGCCGCCACCAGAGCGTCCAGGGTGGCGGTCATCCCGCCGGGCGCGGCGAGGTCGTGCCCCGCCGCCCAGGCGTGGCAGGTGTCGAAGCACACCCCCAGCCCCGGATGGCGGTCCACCGCGTCCAGGTACGGCCCGAGGTCCTCCACCCGGGCGGCGAGCGACCGGCCGCCGCCGGCGCTCGGCTCGACCAGCAGCTGCGGCCAGCCCGCGGCGACCGCCCGGTCGAGCAGCGGCAACAGCGCATCGCGGACCTGGCCGAGCGCGGCATCGGCGCGGGCGTCGTCGACCGCGCTGCCGGCGTGGAACACCACCCCCTCGGCCCCGATGGCGGCGCCGCGACGCAGCGCGTGCTCCAGCGTGGCGACGGAGCGCTCCACCGTCGCCGCCGTGGGAGAGCCCAGGTTCACCAGCAGCGAGGCATGGATGTACGCCGGGACGCCGCGCTCCGCGCGACCGGCGACGAACGCCTCGTCCTGCGCCGGGTCGCCCGCGGACAACGCCCAGCCGCGCGGGTTGGAGACGAAGACCTGGACCACCTCGGCCCCGGCCGCGTCCAGGTAGGGCAGTGCCGTCCTGGCCAGCCCGCCGGCCGTGGGCACATGCGCGCCGACCAGAGTCAGAAGCATGCGATGAGTGCGGCCGTACCGGGCTGCACCGGGGTGTTCTCGGGCGGATTCTGGAACTGCACCACCGCCGGGTCGCCGCCCTGCACGGTGACCTGCAGACCGATCGCCTCCAGCGCCTGCTTGCCCTGCGAGCAGGGCAGGCCGATGACACGGGGGACAATCACCTGCGGCGGACCCTTACTGACCGTGAGCTTGATGTGGGTGTTCTTCTCCACCCCGGTGCCGGGCTTCGGATCCTGGTCGAGCACCTCGCCCGCCGGCCGGTCCGGGCGGTCGACCTGCTCCACGTCGACGACCAGACCCTGCTGCTGCAGGGCCGCCTGCGCCTGGGCGAGGTTCTGGCCCACCACGTTCGGCACGGTCACCGGCGGCCGGCCCTTGCTGACCGTCACCGTGACCTTCGTGCCCGGCTTCACCGGGGTGTTCACCTTCGGATTCACCGCCAGTACGTTGCCGGCCGGTGTGGTGGCGTCGTACCGGTCCGGGCCACGTACCGGGTTCAGCTTCTTCGCCAGCAGCAGGGCCTTCGCCGCCGCGAACTCCTGGCCGATCACATCGGGCACCACGACCTGTTCCGGGCCCAGCGACAGGGTCAGCGTGATGGTGCCGCCCTTGCGCATCCGGTCGCCGGCGCCCGGGTCCTGGGCCACCACCACGTCCTTGTCCACGTCGTCGCGGTACACCCCCGGCCCGATGACGACTTTGAACCCCGCGTCGGTGGCCCGGGCCTCGGCCTGCGCCCGGGTCATGTTCACCAGCTCCGGGGCGTCGGCGTACCGGCCCATGCTCAGCCACCACACGCCCACCATGGCCGCCAGCCCGACCGCGACGAGGGCGGCGACCAGCGCGATGCGGGTGCCCGCGGTGCCCGCGAAGCGGTAGGTGAGCTGCCGCAGCCGGTCCGCCGGGCCGGGGCCGCCGCCCGGGCTCCGCCAGCGGGAACCAGGCTCCGGCAGCCGCGCCCAGGACGGGCGCTCGCTCGGATAGACCGTGCCCGGGCCGTACCCGGCCGGGGGCACCGAGGCGACCACCATCGTCGCGTCGGTCAGCGGCCGCATCCGGGCGGTTGTCGCCGCATCTTCCGGGCGGGGCGCGGCGGGGCCTGAGGGAGCCTGCCCGGCCAACCCGACGGCGCCCAGGTCCTCGCGCGCCTGCTGTACCTGGGTGAGCATCGCGCCGGCGTCGGTGGGCCGTGCGCCGGGATCGCGGCGGGTTGCCCGGGCCACCAGTTGGTCGAGCGCCGGGGGAAGGCCGGCCACGTACCGGGACGGCGGCGGCACATCCCGGTCCACGTGCTGCCACGCCACCTCGACCGGCTGGTCGCCGTCGAACGGCACCTGCCCGGTGAGCATCTCGAACAGCACGATGCCGGCGGCGTAGACGTCGGTGCGCGGGTCGGCGTGCCCGGCGGTGACCAGCTCCGGCGCCACGTACGCCACGGTCGCCATGAGCTGCCCGCCGGCCGGGTCCTCGGCGCTGGCCTGCACCGCCCGGGCCAGCCCGAAGTCGGCGACCTTGACCACGCTGTCCACCAGGTTCGCCGGGCCGCCACTGGGCGCCTCGGCGACCAGGACGTTCTCCGGCTTCACGTCGCGGTGCATTAGGCCGGCCCGGTGCGCGGCGGCGATCGCGGCGAGCATCTGCTCCAGGATGGCCAGCGCCTCGGCCGGCTGCAGCCGGCGGCGGCTGGCCAGCACCTCGCGCAGGGTGCGGCCGCGCACGTACTCCATCACCAGGTAGGGCAGCCCGGCGTGGGTGCCCTGGTCGTAGACGGCCACCACGTTGGGGTGGGTCAGCCGCGCGATCGTCTTGGCCTCGTCGGCGAACCGCGCCACGAAGCGCGGGTCGTGCGCCTGCGCCGAGTGGATGACCTTGACCGCGACGGTACGCCCCAACCGCTCGTCGGTGGCGGTGTAGACGGTCGCCATCCCGCCACGGGCGACGCGGCCGGTGATCCGGTAGCGCCCGCCGAGGAGCGCACCCTGCATCGGATCGGCGACCTGTGTGTCCATCGGGTAGGCAGTCTAGGAGTCGTCCCTCGGCATGGCCACGACTCTATCCCTCACCAGCCGGTATGCCCTGGATTTGGCGCAGATGGGCGAAGGCGCCCGGCGGCCGGGCCGCGGCTTGTCCCGCACCCACCTCCCGAACCGCGCTGTGGCGTGGCAGGGTGTGGTGGTGACCGATCCCGTGGAACCGGCCCAGTGGCTGTCTCTGGCCGACGTCGCCGAACGGCTCCAGGTTCCAGTCAACAAGGTGCACCAGATGGTCCGGGACCGCGCGCTGCTCGCGGTGCGCCGCGACGGGGCGCTGCGGGTGCCGGCCGAGCTGGTGGCGAACCGCACCGTGCTCAAACACCTTCCGGGGGTGCTCACCCTGCTGTACGACGCCGGGTACTCCGACGAGGAGGCACTGCGGTGGCTGTACCGGCCGGATGACTCCCTGCCGGGAACCGCCGCGCAGGCGCTGTCCGGCGACGGGGCGACCGAGGTCAAGCGGCGGGCGCAGGCGGTCGGCTTCTGACCGTGGCCCACCTGACCTACCTCGGCGTCCTGGCCGGCTGCCTGGCCTGCGCGCTGTGGCTGGAGCCGGTGCTGCGGGTCGGCGTGCTGCGCCGCTGGCGGCGCCTGGCGCTGACCGTGCTGCCGGTCGCTGCGATCTTCACCGCCTGGGACCTCGCCGCAATCTCGGCCGGGCACTGGACCTTCGACCCGGCCCAGATCCTGGGCGTACGCCTGCCGGGCGGGCTGCCCCTCGAGGAGCTGCTGTTCTTCCTGGTGGTGCCGGTGTGTGCGGTACTGGGGTTCGAGGCGGTGCGGAAGGTGCTGCGGCCGGGGGACCAGCGGTGAGCTACACAGTCGCCGCCCTGCTCGGGGTGGCCGCCGCCCTGCTGGCGGACCTGGTGGTGCTGCGGACCCGACTGGTGGCGCAGCTGGTGTTCTGGGCGACCTACCCGATCGTGCTCGCCTTCCAGCTGCTGGCCAACGGTGTGCTGACCGGCCGGCGGGTGGTCGAGTACGACCCGGCGGCGATCGCCGGGCCCCGGGTCGCGTACGCGCCGGTGGAGGACCTGCTGTTCGGGTTCGCCCTGGTGCTGCTGACCCTCTCGCTCTGGGTGCGGCTCGGGAACCGCACCTCGGGACGCCGCACCTGAGCGGTCAGCCGGCGCGGGAGGTGGCGGCGGCGGCCAGCTCGGCCAGGGCGGTGGCCGCCTCGGGCTGCAGCCCGACGGCACCGTCCAGCGCGGCGAGTGCCGCCGCGGTCAGCGCGGCGATGCGCCGCTCGGTGCGCCGCAGGGCGCCGGTCCGCGTGATGATCTGTTGCAGCCGGGCCACCCCGGCCGGGTCCAGGTCCGGCCGGCCCAGCCCGGCGTGCAGCGCTGCCCGGTCGCCCGGCCCGGCCGCGGCCAGTGCCGCCGCCACCAGGTAGGTGCGCTTGCCCTCGCGCAGGTCGTCGCCAACCGGTTTGCCGGTCCGCGCCGGGTCGCCGAAGACGCCGAGGATGTCGTCGCGCAGCTGGAACGCCTCGCCCAGCGGCCGGCCGTACCCGGAGTAGGCGGCGGTCAACGACGGCCGCGCCCCGGCCAGCGCGGCGCCGAACAGCAGCGGCCGCTCGACGGTGTACTTCGCCGACTTGTAGCGGGCCACCTTGATCGCTCGCCGGGGCGAGGCCTCGCCGCTGACCTGGGCGAGCAGGTCGAGGTACTGGCCGACGGTGACCTCGGTGCGCATCTGGTCGAAGACCGGGCGGGCCCGCGACAGCAGGTGCGGGTCCAGCCCGCTGCCGGCGAGCATCTCGTCCGACCAGGCCAGGCAGAGGTCGCCGAGCAGGATCGCGGCCGCGTCGCCGAAGCCGGTGGGGTCGCCCCGCCAGCCCGCCGCCTGGTGCAGCCCGGCGAACCGTCGGTGGACGGCGGGCGCGCCGCGCCGGGTGTCCGAGGAGTCGATCACGTCGTCGTGGATGAGCGCGCTGGCGTGCACCAGCTCCAGCGCGGCGAGCGCGGCGACCACCTGGTCGGAGTCCACGCCGCCGGCGCCCCGGTAAGCCCAGTACCCGAACGCCGGGCGCAGCCGCTTGCCGCCGCCCAGCACGAAGGATTCCAGCGCGTCGGCCACCGGCGCCAGCGCCTCGTCGATCGCCGCCAGCCGGGCGCGCTGCCCGGCGAGGAAGCTGGCCAGCGCCTTCTCCACCCGGGAGCGCAGGTCGGCACGGTCTGTCGGCGGTCCGACGTAGCTCACCCTACGACATTAGTCTTGGGTACAGTCGGGGCCGTGGCGCTTGGCCTTCCCTCAGTCCTGCCCGGTCCGCGGCCCTCCGTCGGGGAGCTGGTGCGTGCGAGCGAGCCGACGTTCTCCTTCGAGTTCTTCCCGCCGAAGACGCCCGAGGGTGAGCACAACCTGTGGCAGGCGATCCGGGAGCTGGAGCCGCTGCGGCCGTCGTTCGTCTCCATCACCTACGGCGCGGGCGGCTCGAGCCGGGCGACCACGATCGCCGTGACCGAGCGGATCGCCACCGAGACGACGCTGTTGCCGATGGCCCACCTGACCGCGGTCAACCACTCGGTCGCCGAGCTGCGCAACGTGATCGGCCACTACGCCGAGGCCGGCGTGCGCAACATACTCGCCCTGCGCGGTGACCCGCCGGGCGACCCGCAGGGCGAGTGGGTGCGCCACCCGGAGGGATTCGAGTACGCCGCCGACCTGGTGCGGCTGCTGCGCGACAGCGGCGACTTCTGCGTGGGGGTCGCCGCCTTTCCGGAGAAGCACCCGCGCTCGCCCGATTTCGAGACCGACGTGCGGCGCTTCGTCGCCAAGTGCCGGGCGGGTGCCGACTTCGCCATCACGCAGTTCTTCTTCCGCTGGGAGGATTGGGCCCGGCTGCGCGACGCGGTGGCGGCGCACGGATGTGACGTGCCGATCGTGCCCGGCGTGATGCCGGTGACCAACGTCAGCCAGATCGAGCGGATGGCCGTGCTCTCCGGCGCCGCGTTCCCCGCCGACCTGGCCGAGCGGCTGCGTGCGGTCGCCGACGACCCGGCCGCGGTCCGCGCCATCGGCGTCGAGGTGGCCACCGAGCTGTCCGCCCGGCTGCTCGCCGAGGGCGCGCCGGGCATCCACTTCATCACCCTCAACCGGTCCACCGCCACCCGCGAGGTTTGGCGCAACCTGCAGCCGGTAACCGCCGCTGTGTGAGGGGTTCCGCCCCTCGTACGGGCATGGAACGGCTGAGCTGGGACGGGTACGCGGCGGCACGAGCCGGGCTGCACGGCGGGTTCGACGCCCGCGAGGCCGCCACGGCGGTGCGTGGCTGGCTGCGGGTGGGCTACGGCGTCGGCACGGTGCTCAGCCGGCTGCGGGTGCCGCCGACCGCGGTGACCACCGTCGGCCTGGGGGCAAGCCTGCTGGTGCCGGCGGCCGCCGTTCGTGGGGGCGTGTGGCCGTGCTACGCCGCCCTGCTCGTGGTGCTCGCCGCCGTGGCGGACACTGTGGACGGCGCGGTGGCGGTCATCGCCTCCCGGATCACCCGGCTCGGCTCGGTGTACGACTCGGGGGCCGACCGGATCGGCGAGGCGTCCTGGGCGGCCACCTTCTGGATGCTCGGCGTCCCTGGCCCGCTCGCCGTCGGCTGCTGCGCCGTCGGTTGGCTGCACGAGTACGTCCGGGAGCGGGCGAGCGCCGCCGGGATGGCCATGGCCGTCCCGGCGACCGTGGGGGAGCGCCCGACCAGGGTGCTCGTCGTGCTGTGCGGGCTGCTGCTGGACGGCCTCGCCGGCTTGGTCTCCGTGGACCTGGCCGCCGCGGCGGTGACGTTCGTGGCCACCGGGTGGCTGATGCTCGGTGTCTTCGGCCTGCGCCAGCTGCTCGGCGCGGTCCGTCGGTCGCTGGGCTGACCATGGGCACGCCTTCCCGGCCCGGTCGCGCCGGCTCTCGCCCGCCGGGCCGTGGCGCGTCCGCCGGCCCTGCCGCGCCGGCCGGCTACGCCGTCTCGGGCAGGGGCAGCTCCCGGCCGAGCACCGCGAACGCCCGGTCGTCGCCGGGGAAGTGGAAGTCACGCAGCACGTCCACGAACTCGAACCGCCGGTAGAGCCGCCAGGCGCGCGATTGCGTCTCGTCCGCCTCCGGGGTGGACAGCAGCGTGGTGCGGCCGGTGGCCATGGCGAGCAGGGCGCGCAGCTGCCGGGCGCCGATGCCGTGGCCCTGCGCCTGTGGCCGCACGTGCAGCTCCACCACCTCGAAGCAGTCCGCCAGCCAGGTCTTGCGGGCCTGCTCGTCCAGCGCAGCGCGCACCTGGTCGTGCCACCACTGGCCGGCCGCGCCGGTGTAGCCGTACCCGAAGCCGACCAGCTCGCCGTTGGTGGTCAGGGTGGCGACCGCGCGGAACCCGGGCCGGCGCAGGTGGGTGGCCATGTAGCCGCGTCGCGCCTCGAGCAGCGGCGAGCGGTAGTTCATCGCCTCGCCGTACACCGCCACCACGTCGTCCAGCCGCCGAGCGAGGTCGTCCGGACTCCACGGTACGAGCCTCATCCCTGCCAGGTCCCCCCTCCTGCCGGCCGCGTGGCCGCCGCACGATGCTGCCGGAGACGGTACGCGAACCCGGCAAGATCCGGGGCGGAACGCCGGACGCCGACCGTCAGCCGGTGCATCCTCCCAGTATCGTGCCGCGGGCTCGGCACCGCCGGCTGGTCACGCCACCTCGGCAGGCGTGCCCGAGGTGATCCGGACCAGCTCGGCGTAGGTGATCGGGAAGACGGCCGGCGCGATGCCGCCGCCGGCCCAGACCTCGTCGTACTGGGCGAGCGTGGTGTCCACCAGGGTGCGCAGCTGTTTGGGGTGGCCGACCGGGGCGACCCCGCCGATCGGCTGGCCGGTGTGCTCCCGGACGAACTCCGGCCTCGCCCGCCGCACCGCGGTGGCGCCGACCAGCCGCGCCACCTTGCCGGTGTCCACCCGGTGTGCGCCGGAGGTGAGCACCAGCAGCGGCTCGCCGTCGGCGTCGAAGACGAGCGAGTTGGCGATCTGCCCGACCTCGACGCCGAGCGCCTCGGCCGCGAGGGCGGCGGTGTGCACCGCCTCGGGCAGCAGCCGCACCTGGCTGGTCCGGCCGGAGGCATCCACCGCGCCGGCAGCCTCCAGGGCGTCCTGGACCGCTTGAACGTTGGGATGAAGCGGCATGATCGCCACCTTAGTCGCCGGCGGGGCGCAGCAGCACGGGCATTTCCGGGCTCGCCGGCCGCTGGCCCTCCTCGGGTGTCGCGACCCGCGCGGTCTCCGCGAGGGCGACCCCGAGCAGGATGAGCGCACCGCCGGCCAGCTGCGCGGCGTCCAGCGCCTCGCCCAGCGCCAACCAGGCCACCGTGGCGGCGACCACCGGCTCCACCATGCCGACGATGCCGACGCTGGTTGCCGGCAGGTGCCGCAGGGCTGCCGCCACCAGCAGGTACGGCACGATCGACCCGAGCACGACCACGTAGCAGCACAGCAGCCACACCGGTACGCCGTGGCTGGTGCCGCCGAGCGCCGACCAGTCCCTGGCCCGGGAGCTGGCCTGAGTGAACAGCCCGGCCGTGGCGGCAAAGCCGAACGCCCAGGTGTTCAGCGACACGGTGTCCCGCGCCCGTACGCCGCGTGCACCGAGCAGGTAGTACAGGGCAAGCCCGACCGCCGCGGCCAGCCCGGCGAGCACGCCGACGACGTCCAGCCGCAGGTCGCCCCAGACCTCGGCGACGCAGGCCAGGCCGGTCAGGCTCAGCGCCAACCCGCCCCACAGCCGGCGCCGCACCGGCTGGCGCTGCCCGAATCTCGCCCACAGCGCGACCAGCAGCGGAGCGGTGTACTCGAACAGCAGCGCGATGCCGACCGGCAGCCGGGAGATGGCCACGAAGTACAGCAGCGGCACGGCGAAGAAGCCGGCCACCCCGTACCCGGCCAGCATCGACAGCTCCCCGCGGGTGACCGCGGCGCGGCGGGTTCGGCGCGGCCGCAGGGCGAGACCCAGCGCCAGCAGACCGGCGAATGCCCCGCTGGCCCGCAGCGCGGTCAGCTGGGCCGGCTCCAGCCCGGCCTGCAGTACCAGCTTGGAGATGGTGCCGTTGACCGCGAACAGCACGCCGCCGGTGACCGTCAGGAGCACGCCAAGAGCCGGACTGGTACGGGACACCGGTCGAGGTTAGTCCTTACCGACCGGAGCCCGCGCGGGCTTATCCGGTCTCCTGCAGTCACCCTTCAGGCGCGAGAGCCGTACCGGCTGCCGCTAGATCTCATCTTGCGTGCGCCACCCGCTCTTCCCGCGACCTTCGACGGGGGTGGTTGTCGGTGGTGGTTACTAGGTTCGCCGCGTGATCCAACCGGCATCCGATTCGATCGCCCTGCCATCAGCCGACGAACGCGCGATTCCAGGTACGTACTGGATCTGGCTCGGCGGTGTGACGCTGTCACTGCTCGGCGCCCACGTACTCGCCTTCGCCATGGCCTGGGTGGCAGCCGGTCGCGGTGGCCTGCTCGCCGGGTTGGTGCTCACCATGATCAATCTTCCCCGGACGATGCTGCTGCTGGCCGGGGGCGCGGTCGGCGACCGGTTCGGCGCCTGGCGGACGATGGTCGCCGGGGATGCGGTGATGACCGTGGTGACCGTGCTCGCCGCCACGGTCGCCTGGCTGGTCGGTGTACCCGTCTGGCTTCTCCTGGCGACCGCGCTGGCGATCGGCGTCGTTGACGCGTTCTACCTGCCGTCCTCCGGGTCGATGCCACGCCGGCTCGTGGCCGGTCCGGGACTGGCTCGGGCGATGGCCGCCCGGCAGTTGTCCGCCCAGCTCACCAGCTTCGCCGGTGCGCCGCTGGGCGGGGTCCTCGTGGTCACGGCAGGGCTGGCCGCCGCCGCTTTGGCGGACGCGGCGACCTTCGCGGTGATGCTGCTGATCCTCGTGATCCTGCGACTGCGTGATGAGTCGGGGATGGCGCCCCCCTTACCCGTCGGGCCGGGGCGACCGGAACAGCCGCCGGCATCTGGTATGTGGCGGCAGATGGTGGACGGAGTACGGGTCGCGGTGGGCGATCGGGTGCTCCGCCCCGCACTGCTGCTGGTGGTACTGGCCGCGGGGTTGCTGCTGCCGGTGTCCGGGCTTGTCGTGCCGCTGCTCGCGCGTGAGCGGGGCTGGTCAGGCGTGGCGACCGGCTGCGTGGCCGGCGCCGTCGCCCTCGGCACGATGTGTGTCGCCGCGGTCGTCCTGATCCGCGGCGCGTGGCCCCGCCCGGGTCTGGTCGCGGTCATCGGGCTGCTGGTGGCGTCGTGCGGCATGCTCGTGCTGGCGGTGGCCACCTCGCCAGGCTGGGCGGTGGCGATCGGTGTCGGGATAGGAGCGGGCAACGGGTTGTTCTCGGCGCACGTGGCGCCGCTCCTCCTCGGGCGTTCCGCCACCACCCACCTGGCCCGGGTCCAGTCGGTGGCGGGTCTCGCCCAGAGCCTGCCCCTGCTGGTGACCAACAACCTCATCGGTGGCCTCGTCGACGCGGTCGGCGCACCGGTCGCGCTCGGCGGTTGTGCCCTGGCACTGGCCCTCGGCGCGCTGGTGGTCCTGCGTTCCACGGCGCTGGGCGATGCCGTCCTGCCTGGTTAGCCGGCCTCTCGGCAGGCTGTGACCAGGACTTTCCCGGGTGTTGCGTTTTTGTCGGAGGCAGGGTGTACGCTACCGCTAGTTCGAACATTCGTTCGAACTGTTCGGGGAGGCGTTCGCGGCGCCAGACCCGGACGCGGTCGCGCGATACCGCAGACGGAGCCGGATTTTCGCGGGTCCGGCCCCAGCGGGTTGCTGTTCGCCGCCCTCCGACCCCCGGGCGGCGGGCAGCGGCCCGGCCGGCCGGGGGTGGTGTGGGGAAGCGCCACACCCGGCCGGCGACGCTGCTGCGCCTTCCTCCGCAGCGTGAGTTGACCCTGGACGTCGACTGCCGAGGAGAGAAGTCCGATGCCGCTGACGAGCCCGCCCCGATACGACGCCGTGCCCGCTACGCCGGCGGGCGACGGCAAGGACACCCCGCGGGCAGGTGACGGCGTGGGCGCCGTACCCCCAGGTGGCGGTGTGCGGATCGCGCCGCCGGCGAGCGGCAAGTCCGCCGAGGCGCCGGCGATTCCGGCCCACGCGCTACCCCACCGCACCCCGGCGCAGCTGCTGGCGCTCGCCCGACGTGGGTTGGCGGAGGCCGAACAGACCCGCCCCGATGGGCTGCGGTACGCCACCGCGCACCTTGCCGCGCTGCGCGCCGCCGCCGCGGTGCTGGCCGCGCGGGCCCGACCCGTGCCGGGCCGGCGCGGGCGGGTGACCAGCGTGTGGACGCTGCTGGTGATGGTCGCGCCGGAGCTGGACGAGTGGGCCGCCTTCTTCGCCGCGGGGGCGGCCAAGCGGGCCGCGGCCGAGGCCGGCATCCCCCGGGTGGTCAGCACCCGGGAGGCCGACGACCTGCTGCGCGCGGCCGAACAGTTCGTCGCGCTGGTGGAGGTCGCTCTGGGCCTGTCCCGTCAACCCGTCCTCGACGGGCTGGCCGCCTGAGCGGCGTCCTGCGGCATCGGGGCATGCCGCATAGCAACACGAGTACGAGTCACAGAGCCGGGGGTGCATAGGCAATGGCGGGCCTGCGGCCGGGTCGGTCCGCCGCCCTGATGGAGAAGGTCCACTGCGCCAGCGAGCTGCTCGGCATGCAGGAGCGGACCGGTGTGCACCGGGTACTGCCCGTAATGTCGGCGCTTCGGCCGCTGCTGCCCGGTCGAGGGCTGCGCCGGGGAGCCACCATCGCGGTCCGGATGGCCACTATGGACAGTCGGTGGACCACAGTAGAGGGTCGTGGGGCCGGCGGGAAAGCCCGGCCGACGCAGGACCAGCCGGTCACCGGGCCGACCGCGGGCCGGCGGGCCGGAGCGCGGCCGGCCGGGCGCCGGAGCGTCCCGCTGGCGCTGGCCACCCAGCCGGAGAGTCGACCCCCCGCCGGCGTACGGCCCGCAGCGCCGGTGGTGGGCACGTCGCTGATGCTTGCGCTGCTCGCCGAGGCGTCGCAGGCCGGTTCGTGGTGCGCGGTGGTGGGGGTGCCCACCCTCGGCGCGGCCGCCGCGGCCGAGCTCGGCATCGCGCTGGACCGGCTGGCCCTGGTCCCGTATCCGGGACCGGAGTGGGTCAACGTGGTGGCCGCGCTGGTCGACGGGGTGGACGTGGTGGTCGCCGCGCCACCCGGCCCGGTGAGCGCCCAGGTCGCCAGCCGGCTGACCGCACGAGCCCGCCAGCGCGGGTGCGTGCTCGTGCCGCTGATCTCGTGGTCCGGCTCGCCAGCGTCACCGTACGGCCGGTGGGAAGGGACCGACGTCGTCCTGGAGTCGGTACGCGGCGTGTGGGAAGGGCTGGGCCAGGGGCACGGGCGGCTGCGCCGCCGCGAGGTGACCATCTCCGCGTACGGGCGGGGCGCCGCCGCCCGGCGCAGGCAGGTCCAGGTCTGGCTGCCCGCGACCCCGGACGGGTGGCTCGACGCGGGGCCGGCCGGCGCGGCGCGGCGTCCAGCGTTCACCGTGATCGATGGCTCCGGGGGTGGTGCCGAGGTCGCCGGCCCCGGCGAGGACGCCTCCGGCCCGATCGGCGAGGCGGTCTGACCGATGGACGGCATGGTACGGACACTGCTGGTCTGGTGCCCGGACTGGCCGGTGGTCGCGGCCGAGATCGTGGACGGGGTGCCCGCACACGCGCCGGTCGCGGTGATGCGCGCCAACCGGGTGGTGGCCTGCTCGCCGGCCGCCCGGGCCGAGGGGGTACGTCGGGGGCTGCGCAAGCGGGAGGCGCAGAGCCGGTGCCCCCGGCTGGTGGTGGTGCCGGACGATCCCGGCCGGGATGCGCGGGCCTTCGAGCCGGTGGTGGCGGCGGTCGAAGAGGTCGCCCCCGGGGTGGAGGTGATCCGCCCGGGCACCTGCGCCCTGGCCGCCCGCGGCCCCGCGCGGTACCTCGGCCGGACCGGCAGGCCGGGCGGTCCCGGGCAACCGGACAGCCAGCCCGCCGGCGCCGCCTGCGAGCCGGACAGCCGGCTCGACGGGGAGGCGCGGGCGGCCGAGTGCATCGTGGAGCACATCGCCCAGACCTGCGGGGTGGAGGCCCAGGTGGGGATCGCCGACGGGGTCTTCGCCGCCGGGCTGGCCGCCCGGACCGGACGGCTGGTCCCGCCCGGCGAAAGCCGGCAGTTCCTCGCCGGGATCGGCATCGAGGCGCTGGAGCGTCCGCACTTGACGGACCTGCTGCGCCGGCTGGGCATCCGCACCCTGGGCGACTTCGCCGCCCTGCCCCGCGGGGACGTGTTGACCCGGTTCGGCTTCGACGCGGCGCTGGCCCACCGGCTGGCGGCGGGGGAGGACCACCGGCCGCTCGCGGTCCGCCGGCCGCCGCCCGACCTCGAGGTGACCGAGGACTTCGACGACCCGATCGAACGGGTGGACGTGGCCGCGTTCGCGGCCCGGGCGCTGGCCGAGCGGCTGCACGACATGCTCGCCGGGCACGGCCTGGCCTGCACCCGGCTGGGCATCGAGGCGGTCACCGCGCACGGGGAGGAGCTGCACCGGACCTGGCGGCACGACGGGCTGCTGACCGCGGTGGCCATCGCCGACCGGGTGCGCTGGCAGCTGGAGGGCTGGCTCACCGCCCACCGCGGGATGAGGGGTGGAGGTCGTCCGGGAGAAGCGCGCCCGGGCGGATCCCGGCCGACGGCCGGGATCCGGCGGCTGCGCCTGGTCCCCGAAGGCGTGATCGCACACGTCGGGTTGCAGCCCGGCCTGTGGGGCGACGCGGGTGAGGGGCGCGCGCGGGCGGATCGGGCATTCAGCCGGGTGCAGGGCATGCTCGGGCCGGACGCGGTGGTGACCGCCGTGCTCGGCGGCGGGCGGACCCCGGCGACCTACGTGCGCTGGGTGCCCTGGGGCGACGAGCGGTCCCCGGGTGGGGCGCGAACGCGGGCGTCGTCGTCCCGGCCGGGCGACCCGACGAGGCTTCGTAACGCCGGGGAGGGTGTTCCGCCGTGGCCGGGCCGGCTGCCGCCGCCCGCCCCGGCGACCGTCCTGCCCGAGCCCCTGCCCGCCGCGGTCTACGACGCCGCTGGCCGGCCGGTGACGGTCAGCGCCCGGCTGGCGGTCAGCGCGCCGCTGGCCAGCCTCGTCATCGGCCCGGCGGCCGGCGATCCGGCGGCCGGGGAAGCGAAGCCGGCCGGGTTGGTGGAGATCATCGGGTGGGGCGGGCCATGGCCGATCGACGAGCGGTGGTGGGCGCCGGGGG
>JADGHA010000013.1 GCA_019689695.1 Micromonosporaceae bacterium
CCCACAACCTGCTCCCGGGGGGGGGGGGGGGCCCCCCCCCCGGGGGGCCCCCCCCCGCCGGCGGTTCAGTGGGCCTCGATCTCCCGGCGACGGCGCAGAAGCAGCAGGGCGGCACCCCCGGCAACCATCGCCCCGCCCAGCAGCGCCATGCTGCCGACCGCCACACCGGTGACCGGCAGGCCACCGCTGCCGCCTGCGGTGCCGTTGCCCCCGCCGCCCCCGGGCTGGCTCCCCGATGCCGAGGACGGCGGGGTGCTGGGCGTTGCCCCGCAGGGCTGGACCCAGAACACCTTGTGCTTGCCGGCGCCCGGCGCGCCCACCCGCTCCACGGTCAGCTTGACGTGGAAGCCCCGCTTCGGATGCGGCTGGTACTTGTCCAGCCCCAGGTCGCTGGCGGAGAAGGTGAAGGTCGCGTCCGGGTCGGGCCGGCCGCCGCCGGCCGGATCGTCGCTGACCAGGACGTTGTCGCGGCGCAGCAGCTCGGTGCCTGAGCCGGTGGGCGGGTGGACGGTGAAGACGATGTTCGCCCGCTCGCCCTTGTCGAAGTTGAAGAAGTCGACCTCGAACGCACAGCCGTCGTGCGGCTCGTTGTCGATGCCGTTGTCGAGCGGCACGCCGTCGATCTTGACGGTGCCGTTCGCGCCGCGCGGGTCGGCGGCCGCGGCCCAGCCCGGAGCCGCGAGCGCGAGGCAGGCGGCTGCGGCAGCTGCGGACATGGCATAGACGGGCAGACGGCGGCGCTTGTCCATGGTTCCTCCCCTTTTGCGCCGTCCAGACAATGGGCGGACGGCCGAGTCCGACTTTAGATATCAAGTTATGACAAACGATGTCAAGTGCTGACGGAAGTCACGATAGGCAGCAGGCTGCCCACGGGCAGCCTGCTGCGCCACAACACTCAGCGCCGGAACCCGCGGTTCTGTCACACCTGCCCAGGCCCTGGGGCCGACGGGACGATCCGCTCAAGGCGCGGTCAGACCTCCCACCTAAGCGGCCCGATTGCGGAGGGTATCGTGTCTGCACGACCGCAGTGAGTAGTTTTCGCAGGCTGAGCGGCGTAGTTCACATTTGAATGAGGGCCTTGGCCCCTCCTTTGATCACAGGTAGTGTCTACGGCTGTCTGGTCCGGTCAACCTCCCCCGCCACCCGGCGGGGCCGGAGCAGACCCGCTGAATCGTGGTTCTCCACGAGCCGGGGACCCAGCGCCACTGGGGTGAGTCTCACGGACCACCGGTCCGTGGTAGGGCGATCTTCCCGCCCGAACCCGTCAGCTAACCCGGTAAGCGGCAGCGGAAGGAGATATGCCGTGTCCCGCACCCGTTTCGGGCCCGGGTTGCGCCTCGTGTTCGTGACCCCATGCCTCATGTGACCCGCCCACTGTTCATGCCTGACCTGTGACGTGCGGGCATCCTCGGGCGCGCGCGACGCCGTAGCGGTTGGCTGATCCGGCCGCGCGGCCCAGCGGTTGGCAGTCCCCGTCGGCAGCCGCCTGCGACCGTCTGGTCGCGGGCGGAGGGACCTCGTGCGCCAACGACGGTGCCGACAACCGCCGCGCTGAGAACGGCGCGTGCCGCGTCGCAGGTCGGTCCTGACCGACGACCCCTGCCCCGGTGGCAGGCAGATCCCCAAACGAGGTAGATCCATGACCCACTCCCGACACCTTCGCCAGCGGTTCCGCCACGCCCGCCGGCCTGGGCTGTGGCAGCGGATCGGCAAGCTGCCCGTGGTGTCCGCCGCCGCCCTCGGCGCGGCCACCCTCGCCACTGTGCCGGCGACGCAGTCGTCGACCGCCACCGCCGCGCACGCCGACCGGCCCACGGTGCTTGCCGGCCAGGGGCACAGCCTGCTGGACCGGGTGGCGCCGGCGAACGCGGCCACGAGGGCGGGTGCCACCCCGGAGGGGGCGGACAAGGTTGCGGCGAAGGAAACTGAGGCGAAGAAGGCGGAGGTGAAGAAGGCCGAGGCGGAGAAGCCGAAGAAGGCCGTGCCCGCGGATCTGGAGCTGTACTACCAGTACGGTGTGCAGACCACGCCGTGGTACTGCGGCCCGGCCGCCACCCGAATGGCGCTGTCCTCCCGCGGCCTCTACCCGAGCCAGGACGACCTGGCCCGCCGACTGGGCACCACAGTGGACGGCACGAACTCCTCGGTGGAGATCGCCCGGGTGCTCAACGACATGACCAAGTCGTCCTTCTACCAGGCCACCTCCATTCCCTCCAAGAACGTCAGCAAGCAGCAGGTCGATCAGCTGCGGGCCGACGTGGTCGAGGCGGTCAGCAACGGCTACCCGGTCGTGACCAACATCGTCGGCTCCGGCACCGACCTGGCCGGCGTCACCCGCACCTTCGACGGCGGCCACTACATCGCCGTGGTGGGCTACCGCGACCACGGCCGGCAGGTGAAGATCGGCGACTCGGCCGACCCGAACAGCGCGAGCTACTGGATGGACACCGCCGAGCTGGCGCACTGGGCCGGTGGCCGGGGCTACGCCGCCTGATCCACTCCGCAATACACAGAGCAGCCACCCGGCCGCGGCTTCGCGCCGCGGCCCGGTGGCTGCTCTGCCGCCGCTGAAGGACGGTGAGCGCCACCACCCGCCGCCGCGTCCGCCGGGACGGCTACCCGGCCCGGAAGCGGCGCAGCCGCAGGCTGTTGGAGACCACGAACACCGACGAGAAGGCCATCGCCGCGCCGGCGATGATCGGATTGAGCAGTCCGGCCGCGGCCAGCGGTAGGGCCGCCACGTTGTACGCGAAGGCCCAGAAGAGGTTGCCCTTGATGGTGCGCAGGGTCCGTCGCGACAGCCGGATCGCGTCCGCGGCGGCCCGCAGGTCACCGCGGACCAGGGTCAGGTCCGAGGCCTCGACCGCCACGTCGGTGCCGGTGCCGATGGCCAGGCCCAGGTCCGCCTGGGCGAGCGCCGCGGCGTCGTTGACCCCGTCGCCGACCATCGCGACCACCCGGCCCTCGGCCTGCAGCCGCTTGACCACCTCGACCTTCTCGGCCGGCAGCACCTGGGCGGTCACCTGGTCGATGCCCACCTCGGCGGCGACCGCGCGGGCCACCGTCTCGTTGTCGCCGGTGAGCAGGAGCGGGGTCAGGCCGAGCGCACGCAGCTGCCGCACCGCCTCTCGGCTGCTCGGCTTCACCACGTCGGCGACCACCAGCAGGCCGCGGACCTTCCCGT
This sequence comes from Micromonosporaceae bacterium, assembly GCA_019689695.1. Taxonomy (GTDB): domain Bacteria; phylum Actinomycetota; class Actinomycetes; order Mycobacteriales; family Micromonosporaceae; genus JADGHA01. The sequence goes on from JADGHA010000013.1 coordinate 3,185, forward strand.
CCCAGCCGGCAAAGACGGCGGTACGCCCGGACAGCTCCGCCTCGGCGGCGGGCCGTTCCAGGTCCGGAGCCGGGGCCAGGCCCCGCACGCCGAGGAGGCGGGCACGGCCGACGGTGACGGTGTGCCCGTCGACGGTGCCGGTGACGCCGAGCCCTTCGACGTTGCCGAAGACCTGGACCGGCGGCAGCGGTCCGACCTCTTCGGCGGCGGCCGTCGCGACGGCCCGGGCGATGGGGTGTTCGGAGGCGGCCTCGACCGCGCCGGCGTAGCGCAGCAGCCGGTCGCGATCCTCGCCGGGGGCGGGCACCACGTCGACCACGGTCATCCGGCCCGTGGTGACCGTGCCGGTCTTGTCCAGCACGATGGTGTCCACGCGGCGGGTGGACTCGAGGATCTCCGGGCCCTTGATGAGGATGCCGAGCTGGGCGCCGCGGCCGGTGCCGACCAGCAGCGCGGTGGGGGTGGCCAGGCCGAGCGCGCACGGGCAGGCGATGATGAGCACCGCGACCGCGGCGGTGAACGCCGCCCCGGCGCCGTTGCCCGTGGCCAGCCAGGCGCCGAAGGTGCCCACGGCGAGGGCGATGACGACGGGCACGAAGGCCGCGGAGACGCGGTCGGCGAGCCGCTGCACCGGAGCCTTGCCCGCCTGGGCCTGCTCGACCAGCCTGGCCATCTGCGCCAGCTGGGTGTCCGCGCCGACCCGGGTGGCCCGCACCACCAGCCGGCCGGCCGCGTTGACCGTGCCGCCCACCACCGGATCACCCGGCCCTACCTCCACCGGCACCGGCTCGCCGGTCACCATGCTGGCGTCCACTGCGGACGATCCATCCTCGACCGTGCCGTCGGTGGCGATCTTCTCGCCCGGGCGTACCACGAACCGGTCACCGACGGCCAGTTGGTCGACCGGAACCCGGACCTCGGCCCCGCCGCGCAGCACGGCCACGTCCTTGGCGCCGAGCTCCAGCAGCGCGCGCAGCGCCGTGCCCGCACGCCGCTTGGCGCGTGCCTCGAAGTACCGGCCGGCGAGGATGAGCACCGTCACCGCGGCCGCCACCTCCAGGTAGATGTTGTCCGCGGCGCCGTCCCGGGTGAGCTCCAGGCGGAACGGGTGCTTCATGCCCGGCATCCCGGCGTCGCCGACGAACAGCGCCCACACCGACCAGCCGAGCGCGGCGAGCGTGCCCATCGAGATCAGGGTGTCCATTGTGGCCGTACCGTGCCGGAGGTTGGTCCAGGCCCCGCGGTGGAACGGCGCACCGCCGTACACGACAACCGGCCAGGCCAGCGCGAAGGCCAGCCACTGCCAGTTGGTGAACTGCCAGGCCGGCACCATCGACAGCAGCACCACCGGGACCGCCAGCACGACCGACACCACCAGGCGCGTGCGCAGCGGGGAGAGCTCGTCCGGCTGGGCCGGGCCGGGGCTCGGCTCGGGCAGCTTCGCGGTGTAGCCGGTCTGCTCCACCACGGCCACCAGGTCCGCCGGGGTGATCCCGCCGGTGTACCGGACCGTGGCCTTCTCCGTGGCGTAGTTGACGGACGCGGTCACGCCCTCCAGCCGGTTGAGCTTCTTCTCGATCCGAGCGGCACAGGACGCGCAGGTCATGCCGCCGATCGAGAGCTCGATCCGGTTGGCCTCGCTGGTGTCGGCGTGCCCCATCCCCGCCCTGTACCCGGCGAGCTTTGTCAGCGTGCGCATGGCCACCTCGCTCCCTCGATGCCCTCACTCTACCAATACCCCCGGGGGGTACGAAGTGGTGGCGCACACAGCGCCGCGGTGCGCGGTAAGAGCGCGGTGAATGGGGTTACCGCGGCATGCCGAGGGTAGGGGCTGGGCGTGAGCGGTGACGGGGAGCTGGCACGCGCGGCCGATGGGCGGTGACGGTTCCGGCGGCCGCGCCAACCCGCCGGGCCGGCAGCGCAGGAGGCACCCGGTCCGGGTCGAGCTGCTCCGGGCGGTGGTGATCGCCGGGGCGGCAGCCGCCATCGTCCTGCTGTTCGCACCGCCGGCCGGGGATGCCGCGGCGCACCTGTACCGGATCTACCTGATCGAGCGGGGCGTCTGGGTCTGGGACACCTTCTGGTACAAGGGCGACTACCCGTTCTTCACCTACAGCCTGCTCTACTACCCGCTCGCCGCCCTGTTCGGCAACACCACGGTGAGCGTCGCCACCGTGCTCGGCGCGGCCGCCGCGTTCACCGCACTGGCCGTGCGGCAATGGGGCAGGGTCGGGGTCTGGCCGGCACGCGCGTTCAGCATCGGCGCCGCCGGGACGCTGATCACCGGCACCTACGCGTACGGCACCGGGCTGGCCGTGGCGCTCGGCGCGCTGGTGGCCGCGCAGCACCGCCGCCGGTGGCTCCTCCTCGCGCTGGCCGCGGTGACACTGGGGCTGAGCCCGCTGGCGTTCGCCTTCCTGTTGCTGGTGCTGGCCGCCACGGTGGTGGCCCGGCGCCGGGTGACACGCGGCGACCTGCTCGTCGGCGGCGGCCTCGGGCTGCTCGCCGGCGCCGAGTGGGTGGCCATGACCTGGCTCGGCTACCGCGGCAGCTATCCGTTCGAGGCGTGGACCCTGCTCGGGGTGACCGTGGTCGCCGGGTGCGGGCTGGCCCTGGCGGTACGCAAGCCGGCGGCCCGGCTGATGGGGGCCTTCTTCGCGCTGTGGCTGGGCGCGGTCGTCGTGCTGTTTCTGTTCTCGTCTCCGCTCGGCGACACCGTCACCCGGCTGAACTACGTGGTGTTCCCGCTCATGCTGGTCACCGTGCTGCTGACCGGATGGCGGCCGCGCTGGCTGGCGGTCACCGCGTTGTGCCTGGCCGGCCTGTACAACGTGGTTCCGTACATCGCCAGCGTGACCGTCCGGTCCGACGACGACCGCCCGGCGAAGGCCGCGTACTGGCGCCCGGCGATCGACTTCCTCCGCACCCACCGCTCGCCGGACCACCTGGTCGAGGTGGTCGCGACGGAGAGCCACTGGGAGGCGTACTGGCTGCCGCGCGCGGGCATCCCGATCGTCCGTGGCTGGTACCGGCAGACCGACCGGGTCCGCAACGACGTGCTCTACCAGCCCGATGCGACACCCCAGCAGTACCGGCAGTGGCTGGACCGCAATGCGGTCCGGTACGTCGTCCTGCCAGGTGGGCGGCTGGATGTCTATACCGGCAGGCGGGAGGCGGAGCTGGTGCGTGCCAAGGACACCGGCCTTGTGCCGGTGCTGCGGTCCGGTGCGTTCACGGTGTACGAGGTACCCCGGCCGGCCGGGTTGATGACCGGCACCGGCCCGGCCCGGATCACCGAGCTGGACCACCGGCACATCTCAGGCTGGGTGGCCGCGCCCGGCCGGTACCAGCTGCGCCTGCGGTGGTCGCCGTACTGGCGACTGGCCTCCGGCGACGGCTGCATCAGCCGGACCGGCGACGGCGTCATCGGCCTGCGCGCCGACCGACCCGGATCCTTCCGGCTCACCGTCGCCGACCTGCCCGGGGCGGGCACGGGGTCGGCGAGGTGCCCATAACACTTGACAGCGAGCACCTTCACCCGAATACTCGAAGTCGAGTATCAGCGCAGGAGTAAGGGGTGAGGTATGGCGCGACGGAGGGTCGGCAACCCGCTGGCACTGGCCGTGCTGAGCTGCCTCGCCGAACGGCCGATGCACCCGTACGAGATCTCCACGACGCTGCGTGAGCGCGGCAAGGAGCAGAGCATCAAGCTCAACTACGGCTCGCTCTACTCCGTCGTCGACGCGCTGCAGCGGCACGGGCTCATCGAGGCCCGTGAGACCGGCCGGGAGGGCAGGCGTCCCGAGCGGACCGTCTACGCGATCACCCCGGAGGGGTTGGCGGAGTTCGAGGGCTGGCTGTCGGAGCTGCTGTCCACCCCGGTCAAGGAGTACCTGTCGCTGGAGGCCGGCCTCGCGCTGATGCCTGCCCTCGCGCCGGACGTCGTGGCGCGGCTGCTCGGCGTCCGGGCCGACCGCCTGCGCGCCCAGCTGCGCGAGCTCGACGCGATGCACGACGAGGCGCGGGCGAAAGGGCTCGCTGACCTGTTCCTGGTGGAGAGCCGGTACCGCCAGCACATGCTCGCCGCCGAGCTGGAGTTCGTCGAGCAGATGGTGAGCGACCTGCGGTCCGGGGTGCTGCCAGGGGTCAAGGTCTGGGCCCGGATCCACGAGCTGCGCGACGGCGGAGTGCCGGTCGAGGAGATCTTCGCCGATCCAGTGCGCCATCTGGGAGAGGAGGGGCGGATGCTGTTGCCGCCCAGGTGAGCCACCGGCGTCCGCCGGTTGCAGGAAGCGCCCGGCCGGGTGCGGCAACTCGCGGCCGGGTACCACCGGAGCCGACCGCGGTCGGCGTCGCACTCACCACCATACGGTGCCCGCGGCTCGGCTCCCTACACCACAGGGAGTCACATGTCCACAGCCATCAGTCCGGCGCGCTCTGGCGCGCCCGTAACCGCGTCGCGCGGCCTGGCGCTGCGCGCCGCCGATCTGGTCAAGACCTACCCCGGCAGGCCGCCGGTCCGCGCCCTCGACGGGCTCTCCGTCGAGGTCGCCGCCGGCACCGTCTTCGGCCTGCTCGGCCCGAACGGGGCCGGCAAGTCCACCACCGTCCGGATCCTCAGCACGCTGTCCCGCGCCGACTCCGGCGCCGCCGAGGTGGCCGGCCTGGACGTCGCGCGCCAGCCGGACCAGGTGCGCCGCCGAATCGGGCTGGTGTCGCAGAAGCCGTCCAGCGACCCGATGGCGACCGGGCGGGAGAACCTGGTGCTCGCCGGCCGGCTGCACGGCATGTCCCGGCGGGACGCCCACCGGCGGGCGGCCGAGCTGCTGGAGCGGTTCCGGCTCACCGACGCCGCGGACCGGCTCGCCCGGACCTACTCCGGCGGCATGGCCCGCAAGCTCGACGTGGCCATCGGGCTGATGCACCGGCCGGAGGTGCTGTTCCTGGACGAGCCCACCACCGGCCTGGACCCCGAGGCGCGCGCCGAGATGTGGGCCGAGATCGAGCGGCTGGCCGTCGACCACCAGACGACCGTCCTGCTCACCACGCACTACCTGGAGGAGGCCGACCGGCTCGCCGACCGGCTCGCGATCGTCGACCACGGCCGGGTGGTGGTGGAGGGCTCGCCCGAGGAGTTGAAGAGCGCGCTGCGCGGCGACCGGGTGCGGGTCGAACTCGCCGAGCAGGACGACACGGGCCGGGCCCGGTCCCTGGTCGGCGGCATCGCCGGCGTCGGGGAACCGGTCGTCGAAGGGCGGAGCCTCACCGCCCGGGCCGACGACGGCGCGGCCGCCGTGCCCGCCGTGCTCGCTGCCCTCGACGGCGCCGGCATCGCGGTCGCTTCGGTGACCGTCGCCCGTCCGTCCCTCGACGACGTCTATCTCAGCCACGTTGGCCGCACCTTCAAGGAGGACGAGAAGTGACCGCCCTGGCCCACTCGGGTCACCTGACCGGCCGGCAGTTGCGGGCGCTGACCCGGCAGCCGGCGATGTTCGGCTTCCTGCTGGTCCAGCCGGTGATCTGGTTGCTGCTCTTCGGCCAGCTGTTCAAGAACGTCATCCACATCCCGGGGTTCGCGCACACCGGCTCGTACCTGGAGTTCATCACCCCCGGCGTGATCGTGATGACCGCCCTGTTCAACAGCGGCTGGGCGGGGACCGTCTACATCGACGACATGGCCCGCGGGGTGATGGACCGCCTGCTCGCCTCCCCGGTACGCCGCGGCTCGATGATCGCGGGGACGCTCGCCTACCAGGCGATCACGACGATGCTGCAGACTCTTGTGATCTTCGGCATCGCGTACGCCGCCGGGGCGCGCTTCCCGGGCGCCGGCGAGGGGATCGTGACCACGCTGGTCGCCGCCGCGCTGATCGGGATGATCATCAGCTCCTTCTCCGCCGCGGTCGCGCTGCTGGTACGCCAGCAGGAGGCGCTGATCGGCATCAGCCAGTTCATCGTGCTGCCGCTGCAGTTCCTGTCCTCGGGGATCATGGACACCCGGCTCTCGCCGTCCTGGGTGCGCGAGGTCGCCCGGTTCAACCCGGTCGACTGGGCCGTGGTGGCCAGCCGCGAGGCGCTCAGCGGCAGCGCCGACTGGGCACTGGTGGCCGGGCGGCTCGGGCTGCTCGCCGCGGTGGCCGCAGCGATCGCACTCCTCGCCGCTGGTGCCTTCCGGGCGTACCGGCGCTCGATCTGACTCCGGGTAGGCGATCGCGAAGGATGGGTGTCCCGCGTGGCACCCGTCCTTCGCGACCCCGCTCGCTCCGGCCGCCGAACGCTGACTCGGCTCCCGGCTGTCGAATGTCGACTCGGGCTCCGGCCGCCGAATGCCGGGAGATTGCTGTGAGATAGCCAGCAACTTGCTGGATTCGCGCGTGCAGGGCCGGCCCGGCCGACCTTCGTGCGCTATCAGTTGAAGGATGGGGAGGGCTGTCAAGCTTCTGATGTTCGCTGTCGTCGCCGGCGTTGTGCTCGCCGTCTCAGCACTGCCGGCTGGTGCCGTGGTGGCCTACCTCACCAGGAGCGCCACCGGCTCCTTCGACGACCTCCCAAGCGACCTGAAGATTCCCGCTCCCGCGCAGGCCTCACGCCTCTACGCCGACGACGGCAAGACCCTCATCACCACCTTCTACGACGAGAACCGTCGCGTGGTGCCGCTCGATGCGGTGGCCCAGGTCATGCAGCAGGCCATGGTCGCGGCCGAGGACATCCGGTTCTACCAGCACGGGGGCGTCGACCTGCGCAGTGTCGTCCGGGCCTTCGTGGCGAACGTCAAGCAGGACCAGGTCGAGCAGGGCGCGTCCACATTGACCATGCAGTATGTACGGAACGTGCTCAAGAGCGACCCGAACCTCACGCCGGAGCAGCGCCAGGCGGCCACCGCCGAGACCGTCGAGCGCAAGCTCCGGGAGATGCGGTACGCGGCGGCGCTGGAACGAAAGCTCTCCAAACAGGAGATTCTCGAACGGTACCTCAACATCGCCTATTTCGGTGCCGGCGCCTACGGCATCGACGCGGCCAGCCGGCGCTACTTCTCCAAGCCGCCGAGCCAGCTCACGCTGGCCGAGGCGGCGCTGATCGCCGGCCTGGTCCAGTCACCCGACACCGACAACCCGATCAGCGGCGACCGGGCCGCCGCGCTCGCCCGGCGGTCGTACGTGCTCGACGCGATGGTCCGGATGAAGGCGATCAGCCAGCAGCAGGCGGAGCGGGCCAAGGCCGAGCCGCTGCGGCTGAGGACCAGCGAGCCGCCCAACGACTGCGTCGGGGTGGCGAGAAAGCACAACGACTGGGGCTTCTACTGCGACTACTTCGTGCAGTGGTGGAACAGCCAGCCCGCCTTCGGCTCGACGGTGGCCGAGCGGCAGAGCGCGCTCAGGCGCGGCGGCTACACGATCATCACCGCGCTGGACCCCGACATCCAGGCCGCCGCCCTCGAGCAGTCCCTCGACGTGTACGGGTACCGCAGCGCGCGGACGCTGCCGATGGCGGTCGTCCAGCCCGGCACCGGACGGGTGCTGGCCATGGCGGTGAACCGCCACTACAGCCTCGCCGACGGCAGGTCCAACACGGTCAACCAGCTCATCGCCGGCGGTGGCGGGGTGACCGGGTACCAGGCCGGCTCCACGTTCAAGATGTTCACCATGCTCGCCGCGCTGGCGGAGGGCAAGCCGCTGAACACCGGTTTCAACGCGCCCTCGCCGCTGGTCACCAAATGGCCGGGAAGCGGGCCGGGCAGCTGCGGCGGCCACTACTGCCCGAGCAATGACAATCCTTCCTGGATGGACGGGTACCGCACGATGTGGACCGGCTTCGGCCGCTCGGTGAACACCTACTTCGTCTGGCTGGAGGAGCAGATCGGCCCGGAGAAGGCGGTCGCCATGGCCCAGCGGCTGGGCATCACGTTCCGGGCCAAGAGCGACGCCGAGCGGGCGGAGAAGGGTGCGCAGGGGTGGGGCTCGTTCACCCTCGGGGTGGCCGACACCACACCGCTGGACCTCGCCAACGCGTACGCCACGGTCGCCGCCGAGGGCCGGTACTGCCGGCCCCTGCCCGTCCTGTCCATCCTGGACTCCAGCGGACGGGCGGTCGCCGCCGCCGAGCCCAGCTGCCAGCAGGTCATCGCCCCGGACGTCGCGCGGGCGGCGACCGACGCGGCCCGGTGCCCGGTCGGCCAGCAGTCCGCGTACGGCAAATGCGACGGCGGCACCGCCGCGGCGGTCGCCGGAATCCTCGACGGCCGCCCGTTCGCCGGCAAGACCGGCTCCGCGGAGAACAACGCGACGGAGACCTTCGTGGGCTTCACGCCGCAGCTGGCCGCCGCGGCCATCGCCGCCAATCCGGACGATCCCGGCGACCACGTCGGCTCGGCGGTGTCCCCGCGGGTCAACGCCGCGGTGGCGAGGACGGTGGTCGCGGCGCTCGCTGGCCAGCCGTACCAGGACTTCACGCCGCCCAGCCGCGAGCTGGCGTTCGGCTGACCTCGGCTCACCTTCTGTGGTGCCGTTCTCCCGCCGCGGCGGCTTCGCGTCCCGGCACGGACGGCCGCGGCCAGGCCCTGGGTGACCTGCTCATGCCGCGCGTCCCGAGCTTCGTCGGCTGCCCCGAGCTCGCCACCGTTGTATCGAAACGCGTTCGAAGAGTAGCTTGATGGACGCTGAGCCGGGACCGCACAAGTCACCATCGCGTCGCGCGCGGCACTGGCACGCGCGCTCGGGCAGGCGCACCTCACGAGCCGAGGCGGGACGGGGCGGCGTGCCCAGCCCCGATCCTTCCCGGTCCGCTCACCCTGAGGTAGGTCATGAAGAGACAGCTTCTTGTCCTCGGCGCTGCCCTCCTCGCAGCCGCCGCCTCCGTACTGATGTATGTGCAGCCCGCGTCCGCCGCGGTCGGGCTGCACGTCAGCGGTCGTAACATCGTCGAGGCAAACGGCCAGACGTTCATCATGCGCGGGGTCAACCACGAGCACGTCTGGTTCACCAACCAGACCAGCTCCTTCGCCAACATCAAGGCCCTCGGCGCGAACACCATCCGCGTCGTGCTGGGCAGCGGCAAGCGGTGGGGCCCCTCCACCGACGTCGCCAACGTCATCTCGCTCTGCAAGCAGAACCGGTTGATCTGCGTGCTCGAGGTGCACGACACCACCGGATACGGCGAGGACGGCGCGGCCGCCTCCCTCGACGAGGCGGTCAACTACTGGATCAGCCAGAAGAGCGCACTGGTCGGCCAGGAGAACTACGTCATCATCAACATCGGCAACGAGCCGATCGGCAACAACAACGCCAGCCAATGGATCGACGCCACGACCAACGCGATCCGGAAGATGCGCAGCAACGGCTTCGAGCACCTGCTCATGGTGGACGCGCCGAACTGGGGTCAGGACTGGCAGTTCGTCATGCGGGACAACGCGCAGACGGTCCTGGACGCGGACAGCCAGCACAACACCGTGCTCTCCATCCACATGTACGACGTGTTCAACACCACGTCCGCCATCACCGACTACCTCGACCGGTTCCAGGCCAACGGCTGGCCATTGGTCATCGGCGAGTTCGGCTGGCGCGCTAGTCCGAACAATGTGGACGATCAGGCGGTGATGGCCGAGGCGCAGGCCCGCGGCATCGGCTACCTCGGCTGGTCCTGGGCCGGCAACAACGACCCAATCCTGGACATGACCGTGAACTTCGACCCCAACCAGCTCACCACCTGGGGCCAGCGCATCTTCAACGGCCCCAACGGCATCAAGGCCACCGCCAAGGAAGCCACCATCTTCGGTGGCCCGCCGCCGTCGTCCAGTGCCCCGCCGTCCAGCCAGCCACCGTCATCGAGCGCGCCGCCCTCCAGCAGCGCGCCGCCCACCGGCTCGCGTGGCTGCTCCGCGACGTACTCGATCGTGAACCAGTGGCCGGGCGGCTTCCAGGGCGAGGTACGGGTGACCGCCGGCAGTTCGGCGATCACCGGCTGGACCGTGACCTGGACGTTCGCGAATGGACAGAGCGTCACCCAGGCGTGGAACGCGACGGTGACCGGCAGCGGGTCCACGGTGACCGCGCGCAACGTGAGCTACAACGGCAACCTCGGCGCGGGTGCCAGCACCACCTTCGGGTTCCTCGGAACCTGGAACGGCACCAACAGCGTCCCCACGGTGTCCTGCACCGCCCGGGCGCCCGGGCCCGCGGGGGGGGGCGCGTCTGGCGCCCGGCCCGTCCTCTCTGGTGCGGCGGGGGACCAGCTGGATCAGCACCGCGAGCGTGACCTCCAGCGCGATGAGGGCGACCAGGCTCGCCTGGAATCCGCTGGTGTACCCGGCGGCCTGGTAGAAGATCACCCCGATGACGGCCACTCCCACCGCGTTGCCGGTCTGGTTGACCGTGACGAGCACGCCGGACGCCGCGCCGGCTCGGGCCGGAGCAACCTCCGCCAGAGCGACCGTGGTCAGTGGGGCCAGCACCATGCCCATCCCGATGCCGTCGACGGCCAGACCAGGCAGCAGCCAGCCGATGCCGTGGCCGGCGGCGGCCGCCATGCCGGCCAGGCCGGCGACCATGACCAGCGCGCCGACGGTGATCACCTGACGGCCCAGCCGGGCGGCGATCCGATGCGCGTTCATCGAGGTCAGCAAGTAGCCCACACCGATCGCCATGAAGACCGTGCCGGACTCCAGCGCCGACAGCCCGCGCCCGAACTGCAGGTAGAGCGCCAAGATGAGGAAGAACGAGGCCTGTCCCATCCAGAACACCTGGGTGGCGGCCAGCGCGGTGGAGAACGCCCGCTGCCGGAACAGGTCGAGGCTGACCAGCGGGTGCGGGCGATGCCGCTGGTGCGCGGTGAAGGCCGCGAACAGGGCAGCCGAGCCGGCCAGGCTCAGCCATGTCCACAGTGGCCAGCCGTACTCCGGGCCTTCGATCAGCGGGAGCACCAGGGCGACCAGGGCGGCGGTGACCAGGCCGACGCCGGGCAGGTCGAGCTTGCTCCCGGCGCTGCGCGACTCCGGCAGCGCGCCGAGCCTGGCCAGCGCGGCGGCCCCGACCGGCAGGTTGATCAGAAAGCACATCCGCCAGTCCAGGCCGAGCAGGTCCGCCTTGATCAGCAGGCCGCCGATGACCTGGCCGAAGACGGCGCCGAGCCCGAGGGCGAGGCTGTACCGGGCGAACGCCCGCGGCTGCCCGGCCGGCGGGACGGCGGTGCGCAGGATGGCCAGCGTCTGCGGCATCAGCAGGGCCGCCCCCGCACCCTGCAGCACCCGGGCCGCGACCAGCAGGCCGGCGGTGGGCGCGACGCCGCAGAGCACGGACGCCGCGGTGAACAGCGCCAGCCCCAGGCCGAAGATCCGCCGCCGGCCGTAGATGTCGCCGAGCCGGCCGCCGGTGATCAGTCCCGACGCGAGGGCCAGGCCGAACCCGGCCACGACCCACTGCAGCGCGGCCGGGCCGGCGTTCAGGTCGAAGTGGATGGCGGGCAGCGCCACGTTCACGATGAAGAAGTCCAGCGACATCATGAATGTGGCGGTCAGGAGTACGGCCATGACACCGCGCGGGGCGCGCGCGGTGACCGGGGCCGTGGTGGCCGCGGCGGCGGCCTTGGTCGTGGTCACAGGTCCTCCTATCCGGGGGCCGGCACCGCCGGCCCCCGTGGGAACAGCTGGTCAGGTCAGGCCGGAACCTTGTCGAGGAAGCCGTGCACCTTCGAGATCTGGCCGTCGGCGATGACCGCGACGTCGAAGCCGACCGCGATCGCCTCGGCGTCGCGCGGGCCGAGGTGCCAGGTGAACCGGGCGATGTCGTGGTGGGCGTCGACCGGTCCGGCGAGCCGGAACTGCAGTCCGGCGAACTGGCTCTGCGCCGCGGCGATGACCGCGTCGATCTGGTCGCGGCCGGTCACCGCGGCCAGCGGGTCGGTGTAGGTTGCGTCCGGCGCGAACACCTCGTCGACGAGCTTGCGGCGGGCGGTCGCGTCCGTCTCGTTCCAGGCGGCGATGTACTTCTCGATGAGCTGCATCGCGGATCCTTTCCGATCTCTGGTCGGGCTTGGGACGCTGTCGAAGCTACGAAGATCTGTGACCTGCGGAATCGGTATCGCTTAGGTAATCCGGCGCGGGGCGTACCGGTGTGTAGGGTCGAAATCGTGCTGTACGGCCGTTCCGCTGAGCAGGCCCGGATCGAGCAGCTGGTCGAGGCGGCCCGCGACGGGATGGGCGGGGCGGTGGTGCTGCGCGGCGGGCCGGGCATCGGCAAGACGGCGCTGCTGGACTGGGCGGCCGGGCTGCCCGGGGTGTCCGTGCTGCGCGGCGCCGGCGTGGAGTTCGAAGCGCAGCTGCCGTTCGCCGGACTGAGCCAGCTGCTCCGGCCGGTCCTTGACCGGCTGGACCGGCTGCCCGGACCGCAGCGGGCCGCCCTGGCCGGCGCCTTCGGGCTGGCCCGCAGCGAGCCGTCCGACCGGCTGCTGATCGGCTTCGGCGTGCTGTCCCTGCTCGCCGAGGCCGCCGAGGACGGCCCGGTGCTGTGCCTGGTGGACGACGCGCACTGGCTGGATTTGGTCTCGGCGGATGCGCTGCTGTTCGCCGCCCGGCGGCTGCGCGGCGAGGGCGTGGCCCTGGTCCTCGCCGCCCGGGACGGCGGCTTCCCCGCCCCCGGCCTGCCCGAGCTGCGACTGGAGGGGCTGGGTGCGGCGGATGCGGCCAAGCTGCTCGCCCCTGACCTCGACCCGGTCGTGCGTTACCGGGTGCTGGCCGAAGCGCAGGGCAACCCGCTGGCGCTGCTGGAGCTGCCGAAGATCGGGCGGGACGCCACGGCGGGCGGCGGGAGCGGCGCGAGCCCGGCCGCGACACCACTCACCGACCGGCTCCAGGCCGCCTTTTACGGACAGGTTGAGCGGCTGCCGGAAGCGTCGCGGGTGGTGCTGCTGATCGCGGCCGCCGAGGAGACCGGAGACCTGGCGGTGATCCTGCAGGCGGCCGCGGCGCTCGACGCGGGAGCCGACGACCTGCGCCCGGCCGAGGAGGCTGGCCTCGTTGCAATCGCGGGCGGCACGCTGCGGTTCCGGCACCCCCTGGTGCGGGCGGCCGTCTACCACGGCGCGCCGTACGCGCAGCGCCTCGCCGCGCACCGGGCCGTCGCCAGCGTGCTGACCGCCCCGGACGTCGCCGACCGGCGGGCCTGGCACCGGGCCGCGGCCGCCACCGCCCCCGACGACGACGTGGCGGCGGCGCTGGAGGACAGCGCGCGGCAGGCCCGGGAGCGCAACGGTTACGGTGCGGCCGCCGCGGCGTACGAGCGGGCGGCGCAGCTGAGCCAGACACCGGCCGGGCAGGCGCGGCGACTGTTGCTGGCCGCCGAGAACTGGCTTCCGGCAGGCACGCCGGGCGCGGCGGTCCGGCTCGCCGAACGCGCGGCATCCCTTGTGGACGACCCCGCCTTCCTGGCCCGGGTCGGGTGGGTCGAGGCGCAGGCCTGGTTCTGGCAGGGCAACTACCAGACCGCGTACGAGCTGCTCACCGCCGCCGCGGGGCTGGTACCCGAACGCGCCGGGCAGATGCTCCTGCAGGCCGTGCACCCGGCCTGGTTCCTGGGAGAGCCGCGGCTGAGCGAGTGCCTGGACCGGCTGGCCGGCATCGACCACCCGATCGCGCGCTTCCAGATCGAGGCGGTCCGCGGCCGCCCACCCGCGCTGGCCAGCGTCGTCGACCGGTCGGCCAGTGCGCGGGAGGTGGTAGAAGTCTGCGGGCTCGGCTTCGTCGCCGGCCAGGACGCCGAGGTGTACGAGGTGGCCGCGGCGCTGGTCGCCCGATGCCGTGCGGAAGGGCAGGTCGGGCTGCTGCCGACGCTGCTGTTCTTTCTCGCCGAGGCGGAGCTGTTCGCCGGCCGGCACAGTGACGCGGAGGTCAGCGCCGCCGAGGGCCTCGACGTGGCGCGGGACGGTGCGCAGCCAGTGTGGATCAGCCAGCTGTCGGCGCTGAAGGCCGTGCTCGCGGCGCTCGGCGGGGAGGAGGAGCGCTGCCGGGAGATGGTCAGCGACGCGCTCTCCGCCGCAGCCCCCGGTGCCACCCCCGCCGGGTACGCCTGGGCGCAGTGGGCGCTCGGCCTGCTCGACCTCGGCCTCGGCCGGGTGGAGGCCGCGGTGCCCCGGCTATTGTCCATACAGGACGACCCGTACGCGCACCACGTGGCCGCACACCGCTGCATCCCCGATCTCGTGGAAGCGGCCGTGCGCGCCGGCGCCGCCGAGCAGGTGGCCGGTGGCGTACGGCGGCTGGCGGCTTTCGCGCAGCGCACCGGCCAGCCCTGGGCGCAGGCGCTGGTGCACCGCTGCCAGGCGCTGCTGCGCGGCGATGAGCAGGAGTACGTCATGTCGCTGAAGCTGCCGGGTCGCCCGTTCGAGCAGGCGCGCACCGAGCTGCTCTACGGCGAGTGGCTGCGCCGGGCCCGCCGCAAGGCCGAAGCACGGGTGGTGCTGCGGCGCGCGCTCGACACCTTTGACCGGCTCGGCGCCCGGCCGTGGGCGGCCCGGGCACGCGCCGAGCTGACGGCGACCGGCCTGCGCGCCCCGCGCCCGGCCGAGCCGGTGGCCGCCCAGCTGACCCCGCAGGAGCTGCAGATCGTCCGGCTGGCCGCACAGGGCCTGTCCAACAAGGACATCGCCGGGCAGCTGTTCCTGAGCCCGAAGACGGTCGCCTACCACCTGTACAAGGCGTATCCGAAGCTGGGCGTCGCCGGCCGCGGCGACCTGGCCCGGTTGGCGCTGTGAGCGCCGGTCAGGTGGCCCGAGCGGCGACCTCGCCGAGGACGGACTCGACCGCCTCGCATGGATCGGTGGCCGGCTCGACGTCCCGCAGGGCACACGCCACCCGCCGCAGGAGGCTCCGGAACGCGTCTCGTTCCGCCGGCTTGAGCGCACCGAGCACCCTCTCCTCCGCCGCGCGTACCCGCCGCTGGAGGTCCTGCAGGGTGCGGCGGCCGCGGGCGGTCGCGACCACCTTGCGCTGCCGCCGGTCGGCCGGGTTGAGCTGACGTTCCACCAGCCCGGCCCGGACCAGGTCGTCGATGAGGTAGGTCATCACGGTGCGGTCGATGCCCAGGTAGGCGGCGAGCGCCAGCTGGCTGGGATGCTCGCCGCGGACCACCTCTGTAAGGGTCTGGTACCCGCGCGGACCGTGCGGGAAGTCGCCGAGCTGCGTGATCACGGTGGCGTGGTACGCCCGCAGGAGCACCCCGAGCGCCCAGCCGAAGTCCTCGTGATCGACCCGTGCGGCGCTGTTCATGCGCGAAATAATACCCACCGATTCGCTGTTGCTCATATCATCTGTACGAAATACGATCTGCCTGACAGCAGATCCCGGCACTGGAGGGTCGACGGATGGGCTACGGCCACCGGCTGGAGTTCGGCACGTCCATCAGACCGCTGGCCGGCGGGGACCCGGTCGCGCTCGCGAAGCGCAGCGAGGAGCTCGGCTTCGACCTGGTCACTTTCCCGGACCACCCGTACCAGCCGGGGTTCTTCGACACCTGGACGGTGCTGGCCTGGGTCGCCGGGCAGACGGAGCGGATCCGGCTCGCCGGCAACGTGCTCAACCTGCCGCTGCGGGACCCGGCGCTGCTCGCGCGCGGCGCCGCCAGCCTGGACCTGCTCTCCGGCGGCCGGCTGGAGCTGGCCCTTGGCGCCGGCACGTCCTGGGACGCCATCGCCGCGATGGGTGGCCGGCGGCTCGGCCCCGGCGAAGCGGTCCGGGCGACGGAAGAGGCCGTTGACGTCATCCGGGGCATGCTGGACGCCGGGCAGCGTACGCCCCTGCGCTACGCCGGCGAGCACTACCGCGTGCCCGGTGGGCAACGTGGCCCGCTGCCAGCCCATCACATCCCCATCTGGCTGGGCGCGCTCGGGCCGCGGATGCTGCGCCTGGTCGGCCGGAAGGCGGACGGCTGGCTGCCGAGCCTCGACCGGCTGGGCCCGGACGGGATCCGCGAGGGGAACAAGATCATCGACGAGGCGGCGGTCGCGGCCGGGCGGGACCCGGCGGACATCCGCCGGATCGTCAACATCGGGTACCGCAGCGCGGAGGAGCTGCTGCCGCTGGTCCTGGAGGACGGGGTGGGCACGCTCATCCTGGCCGTCGACGATCCGTCCACAATGGAGCGCTTTGCCGACGAGGTGATCCCGGTGCTGCGCGCGGCGGCCGGACCGGTCGGCCAGACCCGGCCGTCCTGGGTGCGGGCCCGGCGCCGGGCGGGAATCGACTACGACGGCGTGCCCGCGTCGCTGTCGGGCGCGGTGGTCGAACCCGGCGACATCGACTTCCCGCGGGTACGCTCCACGTACCTGCGAGGAGGCTCGCCCGGGATCGTGCTTCGTCCGCGCACCACCGCCGAGGTCGTGGACGCGCTCGCCTTCGCCCGCAGGCATCCAGGGCTGCCACTGGGCATCCGCAGTGGTGGGCACGGTGTGAGTGGACGGTCCACCAACGACGGCGGCATCGTGATCAGCCTGGCCCGGCTCAACCACATCGAGGTTGTCGGTGACCGCCGGATCCGCGTCGGACCGGGGGCGCGTTGGATCGACGTCGCGCGCAGGCTCGCGCCGCACGGCTGGGCGCTCACCTCCGGTGACTACGGCGGCGTCGGGGTGGGTGGCCTGGCCACCGCGGGCGGCATCGGCTGGCTGGCCCGCAAGCACGGCCTCACCCTCGACCACCTGCGGTCCGCCGAGGTCGTGCTCGCCTCTGGCCGGGTCGTCCGGACGAGCGCGGCGGAAGATCCGGATCTGTTCTGGGCCATCCGGGGCGCCGGTGCCAACTTCGGCATCGTCACCGACTTCGAGTTCGACGTGGACGAGGTGGGCGACGTGGGTTGGGCGCAGCTGGTCCTGGACGCCAGCGACCCGGCCGGGCTGCTGGTGCGCTGGGGCGCCGCGGTCGAGGCGGCGCCGCGCGACCTCACCGCCGAGCTGATCATGGGTCCGCCGCGGCCCGGCCGGCCATGGTATGCACAGGTGATGGCGGTCGTGGCCAGCGCCGACCCGGAGACGATCGTCGCCCAGCTGCGGCCAGTCGCCGCGGCCGGCCCGCTCCTGCAGCAGCAGGTGGTGCTCACCCCGTACGCCGGGGTCATGGCGAACTTCGTCAGCGACGCCGACCACGACGGCCACGGCGAGCCGGCATCCCGCTCGGGGCTGATCGAGCATCTCACGCCGGAGTTCGCCGCCGGCGTCGAGCGCCTGCTGCGCAGCGGCGCCGTCTACTTCTTCCAGCTCCGCTCGGTCGGTGGCGCGGTCGCCGATGTCGATCCCGGGGCGACCGCATACGCCAACCGCTCGGCGAACTTCCAGGTGACCGCGCTCGGGGTGAGCCAGCGCCGGCTCAACGACGCGTGGGACAAGCTGCATCCCCACTTCACCGGCAGCTACCTGAACTTCGACACCGACCTACGGCCGGAGCGTCTGCTCGACGCGTGGCCACCACCCACATTGGAGCGGCTGCGCGCGCTCAAGCGGCGCTACGACCCGGACAACGTGTTCCGGGACAACTTCAACATCGACCCGCTCGCCGGTCCGCCCACGTTCGACTCGAAGCTGCAGCCCTGAGGAAGACCATGACTGACTACGGACACGACCTCCAGTTCGGAGCGTTCATCACACCGGCGGCGCAGCCGGTGCACCACGCCGTCGACATCGCCGTCGCCGCCGACCGCGCCGGACTGGACCTGGTGACCTTCCAGGACCACCCGTACCTGGCGCGCTTCCACGACACGTGGACGCTTCTGAGCTACATCGCGTCCCGGACGTCGCGCGTGCACGTCAGCGGCAATGTGCTCAACCTGCCGCTGCGGCAGCCCGCAGTGCTCGCCCGTGCCGCCGCGTCGTTGGACCTGCTCTCCGGTGGCCGGTTCGAGCTGGGCATCGGCGCGGGGGGCTACTGGGACGCGATCGCGGCGATGGGCGGCCGGAGGCTGACCGCCGGCCAGGCCGTCCAGGCCCTGTCCGAGGCGATCGACATCATCCGTGCGATCTGGGACCCCGCCGAGCGGGGCGGCGTCCGGGTCGACGGGGAGTACTACCAGGTGCGCGGTGCCAAGCGCGGCCCTGCTCCGGCTCACGACATCGCGATCTGGGTGGGCGCCTACAAACCACGCATGCTGCGCCTGGTCGGCCGCAAGGCGGACGGCTGGCTGCCGTCTCTGTCGTATCTGGAACGCGGGCCGGCACAGCTGGCCGAGCTGAACAAGCACGTGGACGGTGCGGCGGTCGCGGCCGGCCGGGACCCGGCCGCGGTACGGCGCCTGCTGAACGTGGGCGGGCAATTCACCACGACCGGGCGCGGGTTCCTGGACGGCCCGCCCGAGCAGTGGGCCGAGGAGCTGGCCGGGCTGACCCTGGAGTACGGCGTGAGCACCTTCATCCTGATGGCCGACGACGCGCCGACGGTCGAGCTGTTCGCCCAAGAGGTGGCGCCCGCCACTCGGGAGCTGGTCGCCGCCGAGCGGGCCGCCCGCGCCTAGTAACCGGGCAACGGCCCCGCCCGGCGCGGGACCGGCAAATGAGACGTGGGCATGTGCTCGTGACCGGCAGTGGGGGGGGGGCCCCCCCGGGGGGGCCCCCCCGGGGTTTTTTTTTGGGGGAGGGGGGGGACAGGGGAGTA
>JADGHA010000369.1 GCA_019689695.1 Micromonosporaceae bacterium
TTGGTTTGCCCCCCACATAAACCCGCCCCTTGTTTTTTTTGGGGGCCTACACAACTGCAAGATCGCGGTCTGTGGGCCGTGGGTCAGTAGGCCGAGGCGCGGATGGCGAAGACGGACCGGTGGCCCGCGTACTCGGTGACTGACCAGAGCTGGTCGCGGGAGTCCCAGTACGACAGGTCCTCGGGGCCGATGGGCAGGGTGTCGGTGTGCATCACCACCGACCCGCCCGGGGTGAACGTCGCCAGGTCGCCCCGGTTCGAGTCGCCGTCGCTGGTCGACAGGTAGTACTTGCCGCCGATCGCGGTCGCGCCCTGCATGCTGGTGACGGACACGTCGTACGCCTCGGTGGCCCGGGCGTAGCCGTCGGCGTCGGTGCGCAGCATCCGGTTGGTGTAGTCGATGCCGAACCGGACCAGCCGGGTGCCGGTGCCCGGGTAGCCGTACTCGCCCACGACCACGCTGTCCGGGGTGCTGGTGCGGTCGAGCGAGGCGAACGAGTAGGTCAGGTTCGGGTAGCCGCCCGCGGACGACCGGGTGTAGGTGAACGCCTGCGGCACCACGTACTTGTAGTCGTAGGCGTGGTACGACCCGTCAGGCTGCCGGCCGACGCGGCTGTCGTCGCCGGTGCTCACCTGCCAGATGTGGCGCATGTCGAAGACCCGGAACCCGCGGTCGGTGTCGGCTACGTAGAGGTAGTAGCCGTACCAGAAGATGCCGCCGGCGTGGACCGGGACCGGGCGGAAGTCCGGGTTGCCGCCGTTGGTGTACGGCTCCACCAGCAGCGCGTGCCGGTACGCCGGGGCGGACGGGTTGGACCAGTCGACGAAGGAGACGCGCACGCCCTTGTCCGGGTTGTCGACGGCATCCGGGATGTCGTAGTGCCAGCTGACCAGGATCACCGTGCGGCCCTCGTAGGTCCCCGCGTCGTACGCGTCCGCCGAGGTGGTGATGCCCTGCGGGTGCCAGTACGTCACGTCGTTGTCCCCGCTGTTCCAGCAGAACGCGGCGAGCAGGTTGCTGGCGTTGCGCGTGCACCGGGAGGCGGTGCGGTTGGCGTCGTCGACCACGTCGGCGACCGACACGTTGGGCAGCACCGCGTCCAGGGCGGCGATGACCGGGGAGTACGCGGAGGCCTTGAGCCGGAAGTTCGCGGCGGTGAGCGAGGTGGCGGCCTGGGCGGCCGGCGGCAGGACGGTGACCGCGGTGAGCACGGCCACGGCGGCGGAACTCGCCACGAGGCCGCCACGAACGAAGGTTTTCACCAGAATCCTCCCCAGGTGTGAAGTTTCCTGGCAGGATAGCGGACGTCCCGGACGGCCGGGGTCGACGTGCTGATAGTCTGGGCGGGACGTCGGATGTCCGGCGTTGACCTCGCGTGCCTGCACGACGCCGCGGGTGCGAGGTGACCACAGGCTCCGGGGGCCGACGACCCCGAAGAGGGACAGGGAGCAGATGGCGCTCGACGCGGAAGTCAAGAACAAGATCATCAAGGAGTACGCGACCGGTGAACGGGACACCGGTTCGCCCGAGGTGCAGGTCGCGGTGCTGACCAAGCGGATCGCCGACCTCACCGAGCACCTCAAGGTGCACAAGCACGACCACCACAGCCGGCGTGGCCTGTTGATCATGAACGGTCGCCGCCGCCGGCTGCTCAACTACCTACGCAAGACCGACGTCGAACGGTACCGGTCGCTGATCGAGCGACTCGGCCTTCGGCGGTGATCGGGCGGGGGAGCGTCCAGCTCGCTGGATGCTCCCCCGATGCACAACCAGACCTGGGTACGCCACTCGTCTGGGGAGCAGGCCGGCGACCACCGGCCCACCTGGGTCGGTCCTCGGTAGTGGTCTCCGGGTCATCCACCCCGGGGACTTCGATCGAAGACCGACCGCGGCGCAGCTCCCCACTGGTCGTACCCGCGACCGTAAGGAGCACAAGTACGTCATGACCGAGCCAACAACCCTCGGCACCCACCATGCCAAGGCAGTGATCGACAACGGCCGCTTCGGCACCCGCGAGGTCGTCTTCTCCACCGGGCGGCTGGCCCGGCAGGCCGCCGGCTCCGCGCTCGCCCAGCTGGCTGACACCGTGGTCCTCTCCGCGACCACCGCCAGCAAGCAGCCCAAGGAGCAGTTCGACTTCTTCCCGCTCACCGTCGACGTCGAGGAGCGGATGTACGCCGCCGGCCGCATACCCGGCTCGTTCTTCCGCCGCGAGGGGCGACCCAGTGAGGACGCCATCCTCACCTGCCGGCTGATCGACCGGCCGCTGCGCCCGAGCTTCGTCAAGGGCCTGCGCAACGAGGTCCAGGTGGTGGCCACCGTGCTGGCGCTGGACCCGGCCCACCCGTACGACGTGGTCGCGATCAACGCGGCCTCGATGTCCACCAAGCTGTCCGGCCTGCCGTTCAGCGGCCCGATCGGGGCCACCCGGATGGCGCACGTGGAGGGCGAGTGGGTGGCCTTCCCCACCTACGACGAGCTGTCCCGGGCCACCTTCGACATGGTGGTCGCCGGCCGGGTGCTGCCCGACGGCGACGTCGCGATCATGATGGTGGAGGCGGAGGCGACCGAGCACACCATTTCGCTGATCGCAGGCGGGGCGGTCCCGCCGACCGAGGAGGTGGTGGCGAGCGGGCTGGACGCGGCGAAGCCGGCCATCCGCGAGCTGTGCCGGGCCCAGGCCGAGCTGGCCGCGGTGGCGGCGAAGCCGACCATGGAGTTCCCCCTCTTCCCCGACTACGAGTCCGATGTCTACGACGCGGTCGCCGCCGCGGTCCGGACCGAGGTCTCCGAGGCTCTCAAGATCGCCGGGAAGGCTGAGCGGGAGGACGCCCTTGAGCGGATCCGGGAGCGGGCGTACGAGGTGGTCGGCCCGCAGTTCGAGGGGCGGGAGAAGGAGATCAGTGCGGCCTTCCGGGCACTGACCAAGGCCGAGGTACGCGCCCGCGTGCTGCGCGACCGGGTCCGTATCGACGGGCGCGGGCTGCGCGACATCCGGCCGCTGACCGCGGAGGTGCAGGTGCTGCCGCGGGTGCACGGCTCGGCGCTGTTCGAGCGCGGCGAGACGCAGATCCTGGGCGTCAGCACGCTGAACATGCTGCGCATGGAGCAGCAGCTGGACACGCTCTCCCCGGAGAAGCACAAGCGCTACATGCACAACTACAACTTCCCGCCGTACTCCACCGGTGAGACCGGCCGGGTCGGCGCGCCGAAGCGGCGCGAAATCGGTCACGGAGCACTCGCCGAGCGGGCGTTGATTCCGGTGCTGCCCAGTCGCGAGGAGTTCCCGTACGCCATCCGGCAGGTGTCCGAGGCGATCGGCTCGAACGGCTCGACCTCGATGGGTTCGGTCTGCGCCTCGACGATGTCGCTGCTGTCGGCCGGCGTGCCGCTCAAGGCGCCGGTCGCCGGCATCGCGATGGGGCTGGTCTCGGACGAGGTGGACGGCAAGACCGAGTACGTGACGCTCACCGACATCCTGGGCGCCGAGGACGCCTTCGGCGACATGGACTTCAAGGTCGCCGGCACCCGGGACTTCGTCACCGCGCTGCAGCTGGACACCAAGCTCGACGGCATCCCGTCCGACGTGCTCGCCGCGGCGTTGCAGCAGGCGTACGACGCCCGGCAGACGATCCTGGACGTGATGGAGGACGCCATCAAGTCGCCGGCCAAGATGTCCGAGTATGCTCCGCGGGTCACCACGGTGAAGATCCCGGTCGACAAGATCGGCATGGTGATCGGGCCGAAGGGCCAGACCATCAACGCGATCCAGGACGAGACCGGTGCCGAGATCTCCATCGAGGACGACGGCACGATCTACATCGGCGCCACCAACGGCCCGTCCGCCGAGGCGGCGGTGGAACGGATCAACGCGATCGCCAACCCGACGCTGCCGAAGGTGGGCGACAAGTTCCTCGGCACGGTGGTCAAGACCGCCGCGTTCGGCGCCTTCGTGTCGCTGCTGCCCGGCCGCGACGGCCTGCTGCACATCTCCAAGGTGGGCGACGGCCGGCGCGTGGAGAAGGTCGAGGACTACCTCAACGTCGGCGACAAGGTCGAGGTGCAGATCGCGGACATCGACGCCCGCGGCAAGATCTACCTGGACAAGGTCAGGCCCGAGGGCGAGGAGGCGCCGGCCGAACGGCCGGCCGGGCGCGACCGCGGCGACCGGGGCCCGCGCGACCGCGGCGACCGCTCTGATCGCCCGCCGCGCGGCGAGCGCGGTCCCGGCCGTGAGGGTGAGGGCGGCGAGGCCGGTGGGGAGCACCCCCGCCGGCGCCGGCACCGCCACACGTGAGGGCCCGAGTCCCCGCCGGCGCGTCCCGCCCGGTTCCCGCCCGCGCGGTAACGCGGACCCGCCCCGCGGCCCCGCTGGGCGGCCCGGTACGCCGCGCCGTGCTGCCCCA
>JADGHA010000370.1 GCA_019689695.1 Micromonosporaceae bacterium
GGGCAGTTTCTGATGCCTGGGGCACGGTTGGGGAGGGCTGACGGTCGAATTGCCGCACGGCGAGGTGTGAGACTACCGGTGTGACGCCTCGACGGAAGATGACCATTTCTGATCCGGCGATAATGCGCGCACTGGCGCATCCGGCACGCATGCAGATCATGCAGTACCTCGCCGGGACCGGGGCAGCGGTGACCGCAACCGGGTGCGCAGACGTCGTCGGGCTCTCGCCCAGCGCCACCAGCTATCACCTGCGGGAGCTGGCCAGGTACGGGCTGGTCGAACAGGCGCCCAGCCGAGGCGATGCCCGGGAGCGGCTGTGGCGCAGCGCGGTGGAGTCGTTGAGTTTCTGCGCCGGCCAGGAGGCGGGGCCCGAGGCGCGGGCGGCCGAGCGGGCGATCGTAGAAACTTTTGTGGCGAACCAACTGGAGTTGGTCCGCGACTGGCTCCAGCGGGCGCCGAGCGAGCCGAAGGAGTGGTACGACGTCGCCTGGCAGAGCAGGACGGATCTGCTGGTCACGGCGCAGGAGCTGGCTGAGCTGAACGAAGCGGTGATGAAACTGTTGGAGCCGTACGTGCAGCGCAACCGCACGGATCCCCCGCCCGAGGCGCGCGTCGTCTCCGCGTACTACACGACGCTGCCGCGCTGAGGGGATCCGGCGGGCCGGACCCGCGTTCGCTCTTGCAGCGGCAAATGTGAAGGAATATTTTCGAAGTATGTCCTTTACATCTGCCCGGTCCCGCTGGCCGGACGTCTACCTGTCGGCTGGCGCGCGGGGCGTCTCCATCGCCGGGGATCTCCTGGCCGCCACCGCGCTCGCGCTGGCGCTGCAGTCTGCCGGCGCCGGCGGGTTGGCCGTCTCTGGACTGCTGATCGCAGCCGTCCTGCCACTGGTGGTGCTCGCGCCGCTCGCTGGCCGGCTGGTCGACCGGGTGGACAGCCGGACCCTGCTCGTCGCGGTCGGGTCGGCGCAGGCCGGCATTTGCACCGCGCTCGCCTACGCGGATCGCCCGGCAGTCATCGTGGCGCTGGTCGCGCTGCTCGCCTGCGGGCTCGCGATCACCCAACCCACGCTCGCCGCGCTGCTGCCCGCCATGGTGCACCGCGACGACCTGCCTCGGGCCGCCGCGATCACGCAGACCGCGACCTCTGTCGCCGCGCTCGCCGCGCCTGCCCTCGCTGGGTTCCTGGTCGGTCAGTTCGGAGTACGCCTGCCGGTGCTCGTCAATGCCGCCAGTTACCTTGCCGTGGTGGCGGCCGGCCTGCTCATGCGCACCCGCCGCGGTGGTGCGCCCGCACCAGCCGATACCGCCACCACGCAACAGGTGGCTGGCCGCGGCCTGAACGACGATCCGTTGCTGCGGGCCATGACGCTCGCGATAGCGGGCGTGCTCGCCGGCGTGGCCGCCATCAATGTGATCGCCGTTTTCTTCATCCGGGAGACGCTGAACGCCTCCGCCACGACGTACGGCCTGGTCGAGGCGGCCTGGACCGCCGGCATGCTGGCCGGGACGTGGCTGCTGAGCCACGTCGTGCGGCGCGTGCGTGACGACGGGGCAGCCGTACAGGGAGTGCTCGCCATGCTTGCGGGTACGTCCGCGCTCATCCTCGCCGGCGCGGCCGTGCCCGGTGCGTTCTGGCTGCTGCCGCTATGGCTGGCCGGTGGCGTGCTCAACGGCGGGGAGAACGTCTTCAGCAATGTGGTGATCGGCCGGCGTGCGGCGCCCGAGGCGCGCGGGCGGGTCTTCGCCACCTACGTCGGCACGGTCCAGGGGGCCAGCATGATCGGGTACTTCGCCGGCGGCCTCCTGCTGGAGTGGACCGGGCCGCGGCTCATGGTCGCACTCGCCGGGCTGGCGGGCGTGCTCATGGTGATGCTCTTCGTGGTGCCCGTCCGGCGAGCGGCAACCGCGGTGGGGTGGGGCACAGTTGCGGTGACCGGCGGGATTGGCGCGGATCACGGCGGCTACCGTGCACACCATGGCCGGAGCGGTGGACCGCCCCAGGGTGGGGCACATCCAGTTCCTCAACTGCCTGCCGATCTACTGGGGGCTGATGCGTTCCGGCGCGTTGATCGACGTCGACCTGCACAAGGACACGCCCGATCGGCTCAATGCGGCGCTGGTCGCCGGTGACCTGGACATCGGTCCGATCTCGCTGGTCGAGTACCTCCGGCACCTCGACGAGCTGCTGCTGCTGCCGGATCTCGCGGTGGGCAGCGACGGCCCCGTGCTGTCGGTGAACCTGGTCGCCACCCGACCGATCTCCGAGCTGGACGGCCGCCCGGTGGCACTCGGCTCCACCTCCCGCACCGGCGTACTGCTCGCGCAGATGCTGCTCTCCGAGCGGTACGGCGTCCATCCGCAGTACTTCAGCTGCCCGCCCGAGCTGACCGAGATGCTGCTGGAGGCGGACGCCGCGGTCCTCATCGGGGACGCGGCGCTCCGCGCGCTGTACGAGGCGCCCCGCCGCGGCCTGACCGTCACCGACCTCGGCCAGGCGTGGCGGGAGTGGTCCGGGCTGCCCATGGTGTTCGCGGTATGGGCGGTCCGCCGGGACTTCGCCGCCGAGCACCCGGGCCTGGTGAAGGACGTGCACGAGGCCTTCCTGCGCTCCCGCGACCTGTGCCTGGCCGAGCTGGACGAGGTGGCCACCGCCGCCGCCCGGTGGGAGCCGTTCGACGCGGCCACCCTGGCGGAGTACTTCCGGGCGCTGGACTTCTCACTCGGCGAGCGGCAGGTGGCCGGGCTGCGCGAGTTCGCCCGGCGGGCCGCCGCGCTCGGCGCCGTGCCGGCCGATCCGAACGTCCGCTTCTTCTCCGGCTGAGCCGGCCCTCCAGCAGCGCGGGCCGGACAAGCCGTCAGCCCTGGTCGAGATCCCACACCAAGCAGAAGGGCTTGCCGGCGGGATCGGCGTACACCCGCCAGTTGTCCCCCTCGCCCGGCAGTCGGGTGGCGCCCAGCTCGAGCACTGCCCGCTCGGCGGCTGCCACGTCGTCCACCGTCACGTCGAGATGGACCTGCTGCGGGTGGGCCGGATCGGGCCAGCGCGGCGGCGTGTACTCGGCCACCTGCTGGAACATGAGCGGCTGGGCGCCGTCCTCGCCGATCATCGCCATGCCGTCGCCCTCGTGGGTCACCGGCTTGCCGAACAGCTCCGCGTAGAACGCGCTCAGCGCCTTGGCGTCCGGGCAGTCCAGCGTCACGCCGATCAGTGTGGTGCGCGGGTCGTCGCCGCCCTGGCACAGGTCGAACGGGTGCCCGGCCGGGTCGGCCAGGGTGTGCCACCGCTCGTTGCGGCGCAACAGCGTTGCGCCCAGCTCCTGGGCCCGGGCGGAGGCCGCCGCCAGGTCGGGCACCCGCAGGTCGAGATGGGCCTGCTGGGGATGGGCCGGATCCGGCCACCGGGCTGGCACGTGGTCGGGTGCGAGCTGGAAGGCGACCCGCCAGCCGTCGGCGGCGGCCAGCGAGATCCATTCGTCGTCGACATAGCTCTGCGCCCAGCCGGTCAGCTCCTGGTAGAACTTGGCCAGGCCGGCGATGTCGCGAGCGTCCAGGGCGACGCCGCGCAAGGTGCCGATCATCGGTCTCCCTCCGTCAGGGTCGACACATGATCGCCCATCGGTACGACAAAATGCGTGTCGCCCACCCGCCCGCACTGCGGGGACAGGGTCAGACCCGCAGCTGGGCGGCGACGTCCTTGCAGATCTTTCCGCCGTACTCGTACCCGAGGCTGGCGTCGTACCGGGTCATCACGCCCATCGTCCAGCCGTCCCCGATGGCCAGGCAGTTGACCTCCCAGTTGCCGCTGTCGTCGCGGACCACCCAGCCGTTCTTGATCGCGATCGTCTTCGCCACCGCGGATGGGAACGCCTTGCGGATGCCGAAGTCGCCGACGCCGCGCACCTTGCGCATCTCATTCAGCAGCCAGTTGGTCCACTTCGGGCCCGCGGCCCGCCCGTCGGCGATGCAGGCAGCCATCCGGGCCGTGTCCCGGGCGGAGAGCCGGGTGTCGCTCCACGAGGTCGGCCCCACCTTGCTGTCGGTGAGCCCGCACATGGAGATCAGCCGCCGGGTCGACGCCTGCTTGCCAACCACGGCGTACAGGTCGGTGGCGGCCGCGTTGTCGCTGTCCCGGATCATGATGCTGACCTCGTGCAGCCGGGACTTGCTGGGAGTGACGCCGCGCTCCGCCGACCGGCGCAGGTAGTCCGCGGCGATCCACGCCTTGATCATCGACGCGGTGCGGTTGGTGGAGGCCATGTTCTTCGAACCGGTGATCTCGTTGGTGCGCTGGTCCAGCAGCGCCCAGGACCACCAGCCGCTGGCGTTGATCGACACCGGTCCGGCCGCCACCAGCAGCGGCGACGGGGACGGGCTAGGGCTGGGGCTGGGGGACGA
>JADGHA010000371.1 GCA_019689695.1 Micromonosporaceae bacterium
GTGGGTGATGGACGTGCCGGTGGGGTAGGAGGACGCGCGGCACGCGTGGCCGCCACGGTACTGGTCGGCGCTCTCCTGCTGGCCGGTTCGATCTGGGGCGACGACGACGAGTTTCCGTTCGGCCCATTCCGGATGTACGCCTCCGTGCCTGACCTCGACGCGCCCACCCGGGACACGCGGGTAGAGGCGACCGACAGTGCCGGCACGACGGTGCTGCTCACCGAGGCGAACACCGGTATCCGGCGGGCCGAGATCGAGGGGCAGGTGAACCGGTTCCGCGAGGATCCCGCGCTGCTCTCGGCGGTCGCGACCGCCTACGCCCGGCACAACAAGGGGGCCGCGGCGCTCAGCCAGGTGCGGATCGTCATCCGATGGCACGACATGAAGGGTGGTCGGCCCACCGGCACCTGGCACGACGAGGTCGTGACCACGTGGACGCGCTGAACCGGTGGCTGTTCGCCCCGGTGCCGCGGGCCCGGATAGCCACCTTCCGCACCCTGGTCTACCTCTTCGTCATTGCCGATCTCTGCTACTTCACGCCATGGGTGCGGGCGCACGCCGACGTACCCACGCAGCTGTACCAGCCGCTGCTGGTCGGCCGGCTGCTACCGCTGCCCACTCCGACGGCGGCCGTGGTGTGGACGGTGTTCTGGGCCCTGATCGTCGCCGCGGCGATCGCCGCCACCGGCCGGCTGCCCCGGCTCGCCGGCTGGACCGTCTTCGCCCTCTACTTCGAGTGGATGGTCATCGCGATGAGCTACGGGAAGGTGGACCACGACCGGTTCGCCTTCCTGGTCGCGCTGGCCGCGCTGCCGACCGCGGGGCCCGCCCGGCACCGGGATCCGGCACCGACCGAGCGCGGCGGATGGGCGCTGCGGGTCACTCAGATCGCGGTGGTCGCGACGTACTTCCTCGCCGCCTGGGCCAAGCTGCGCATCGGCGGCCTCGGCTGGCTGACCGGCGCCACGCTCGCCCAGGCCATCGTGCGGCGCGGCACCTGGCTGACCGACCTGCTCGCCTCGGCGCCGGGGCTGCTCGTCGCAGCGCAGTTCGGCATCGTGGGGTTCGAGCTGCTCAGCCCGCTGATCTTTGTGACCCGCGGGCGGTGGCGGTACGCCGCGGTGGCTTTCCTCTACAGCTTCCACCTGGTGACGTTCTTGACCATCACGATCTCGTTCGCGCCGCACCTGGTCGCGCTGGCGAGCTTTCTGCCGCTGGAGAAGGTATGGCGGCCGAGGCGCGCCATGCCCGGTACGGCGGAGGGTTCCGATGCGGGTAGCGGAGCCGGCCCCGGCAGTCGCGACGCCCTAATTGACCGGAGCGGCGCCCGCGACGCCTCCGGTGCCCGCGACACCCTCGGAGTGCTCGGCGCCGCCCTCGGAGCGCTCGGAGCGCTCATGGGCCGGCAGCGCGCAGGCGGCCGTGCCACCCGGCATACGGTGACGGTTGCGGGCCACCCACCGGTAGGCGGGCCAGGCGAGCGCCCGCACCGGACGCCAGGCGAGGATCCGGCCGAGCGGGCGCCACAGCCACCGGCTGTCCTGTAGCAGCTTCGCGATCGCGTCCGGGCCTGCCGCGGTACGCCCGTCCGCGGCCACCCACTGGACCGCTTCCTCGCACTGCGCGGTGGTGAGCCCGAGCGCGGCGAGGTCGGCGAACTGCCACGGGAGGACCTGGGCGGTGGTCGGGATCCACCGCTCGATGAACCGCGCGCACGAGGTGCAGAACGCACAGTCGCCGTCGTACACGAACGTCGGGAGCGCGACTGCGGCCATGAGGCAACTTTAAACCGTGGCCAATGCCACGGGATTTTGTCCGCTTTACCGGGAATGCCGAGTGGTCCTGCCTGGTTAAGGGCGGTGTAGGCGCACCTCAAGGCTGACGCGAACCACGCGCGAGATCGGAGAGACCAATGGCGACCGTGGAGCTGACCACCGACAATTTTGACGAGGTGACCAGCAGGGACGGCATCGTACTGGTGGACTTCTGGGCCAGCTGGTGCGGGCCGTGCGTGCGGTTCGCCCCCACCTACCAGCGCTCCTCCGAGAAGCACCCGGACATCGTCTTCGGCAAGGTCGACACCGAGGCGCAGCCGGAGCTGGCGATGAAGTTCGACATCCGGTCCATCCCCACCATCATGGCGATCCGGGATGGCGTGATCGTCTTCTCGCAGCCGGGCGCCCTGCCCGAGTCGGCCCTGGAGTCGCTGATCGAGAAGGTCGGCGAGCTGGACATGGACGAGGTGCGCAAGCAGCTGGAAAGTCACAGCCACTGACCTGGTGGACAAACTCGTCGTACGTATGTTCGACTGAACCGTGCGATGGGATGGGTTACGCTCCGCGGCAGGCGGGCAACTGACGGTTGATGAGGCGGCGGGCGCCGGCAACCCTCGGCCGCTCCCCCTGCCGATCGTCGGCGCCGCTGTCCGGACCTTCGACACGCCGGGCTTCGCCGGCATCACCTTCTACGAGGTCCGGGCCAAGTCCATCATCAACCGCGTCCCGGCGTCGTCGCGGATGTTCTTCGACTGGACCATCAATCCGTACCGCGGCTGCACTCACGCTTGTACCTATTGTTTTGCCAGGAATACGCACACTTATCTGGACCTGGACGCCGGCCATGACTTCGACACCAAGGTGGTCGTCAAGGTCAACGCGGGTGAGCTGCTGCGCAAGGAACTGGCCGCGCCCCGCTGGCGGCGCGAGCACATCGCGATGGGCACCAACGTGGACTGCTACCAGCGCGCCGAGGGCCGCTACAAGCTGATGCCCCAGATCATCGCCGCGCTGCGGGACTTCGCCAACCCGTTCTCCATCCTCACCAAGGGCACGCTGATCCTGCGGGACCTCCCGCTGCTGCGACAGGCGGCAGAGGTGACCGAGGTCAGCGTGGCGTTCTCCGTGGGATCGGTGGACGAGGCCCTGTGGCGGTCGGTGGAGTCCGGCGCGCCCAGCCCGCGGCGCCGGCTGGACGCGGTACGGGCGTTCGCTGACGCCGGCTTCGCGGTGGGCGTGTTGATGGCGCCGATCCTGCCCGGGTTGACCGACACCGACGAGGCGATCGAGGCGACCGTCGCCGAGGTGGCACGGGCCGGCGCGGCCAGCGTGACACCCTTGCCGCTGCACCTGCGCCCCGGCGCCCGCGAGTGGTACATGCGGTGGTTGGCCCGCGAGCACCCCTCCCTGGTGCCGCGCTACCAGGAGCTGTACGGCCGCGGGTCGTACGCGCGGAAGGCGTACCAGGAGGACGTGGTGGCGCGGGTACGGGAGGCGGCGCGGCGACACGGGATAAGCCGGCCGCGGCCCGGCGAGTCCCACCGCGGGCCCACCCCGGCCCGGCCGGCCGAGCCGCCGGAGCAGCTGCGCCTACTGTGATCATTTGGTGCTGGTTACGCCGGGCCGAATCCTGGGAACACTCTCCACGTGAGCGGCCGTGTGATGGTGTTCGCCCCCTCCCCTCAGCTGACGGTCACCATCGAGCAGCTGGGCGAGGAGCCCGATGTGCACCTGCACCCCGGCGGCCAGGGGGTCTGGCAGGCCAGGATGATCACCTCACTCGGCGTCTCGGTCACCCTGTGCGCGGCCCTCGGCGGGGAGATCGGCCGGGTACTGCGACCGCTGATCGAGGCCGAGGGGATCGACCTGCAGGTCGTCGGCGGCAACGCGGGTAACGGGGTGTACGTGCACGACCGGCGCCAGGGCAAACGGGTTGTGCTGGCCGAGTCGCCCGGCGACCCGGTACCCCGCCACGTCATGGACGAGCTGTACGGGCTGGCCCTCACCCACGGCCTGCACGCCGACCTCAGCCTGCTCAGCGGACCGGCGAGTGAACGCGTGGTGGACACCGACACCTACCGCCGGCTGGCCAGCGACCTGAGTGGCAACGGTGTGCGGGTGATCGCCGATCTATCCGGCGCGTACCTCGACTGCGTGCTCGAAGGCGGCGTGTCGTTCCTCAAGATCAGCGACGAGGAGCTGATCCGGGACGGCCGGGCCAGGGACGACAGCGAGGCCGAGCTGATCCGCGCCGTCCGGGAGCTGCGGGCGCAGGGCGCGGCGACGATCGTGGCCAGCCGGGCGGACCGGCCGGCGCTCGCCCTGCTCCACGACGACCTGGTGGAGGTGGTGCTGCCGAAGCTGGAGCCGGCCGACTCGCGCGGCGCCGGGGACTCCATGACCGCCGGCGCGGCGGCGGTGCTGGCCAGCGGCGGTGACCTGGCCACCGCGATCCGCACCGGAGCCGCCGCGGGCGCGCTCAACGTCACCCGCCGCGGGCTGGGCACCGGCCGGGTCGACCTGATCGAGCGGCTCATGGAGCGGGTCGAGCTGCGGCCGGTCAGGCAGGATCCGGAGCACGGCGGCACCGGGGCCGGCGGCGGGATCCACGGC
>JADGHA010000014.1 GCA_019689695.1 Micromonosporaceae bacterium
GGTTTTTAATGACCCGCGGGGGGGGGAGGGGCCGGCGCTGATGGAGCCCGGTCAGCTCTTGATGAAGTCGAGCAGGGCCCGGTTCACCTGATCCGCGTGCGTCCAGCAGATCGCGTGCGGCCCGCCTTCGATCGTCACGAGGTTCATGTCCGGTATCATCCCGGGCAGCCGTTTCGCGGTGTGCTCGTACGGCAGGATCCGGTCCGCATCGCCGTGCACCACCAGCGTCGGCACGGTGATCGCGGGCAGGTCCGCGCGGAAGTCGGTCAGCCACGTGTCGATACACGCCACCGCGGCGTAGGGCGACATGCTGATCGCCTGGTGGAAGCCGTCCCGCCAGGCGGGCTCGGAGACCAGGTTACCGCCGTACATATCCATGTTGTAGAAGTTGTCCAAGAAGGACTTCAGGAACGCGGGCCGGTCGGTGCGCGCCATCGTCCGCATCTGGTCGAAGACGCTGCCGTCCACCCCCTCGGGGTTGTCGTCCGTCTTGAGCAGGAACGGCGGGATGGTTGCCATCAGCACCGCCTTGCGGACCCGGTCGGTGCCGTACTTGCTGAGGTAGCGGGTCACCTCGCCGGAACCCATGGAGAAGCCCACCAGCACGACGCCGGTCAGCTGGAGGGTATCCAACACGATGTCCAGATCGGAGGCGAACGTGTCGTAGTCGTACCCGGTGGTCGGTTGGCTGGACTTGCCGAACCCTCGCCGGTCGTAGGTGATGACCCGGTATCCGTTCTCCAGCAGCATCCGCTCCTGCTTCTCCCACGAGTTCCCGGTCAGCGGGTAGCCGTGGATGAGAACAACGGGCGGCCCCTGACCGTGGTCTTCGTAGTGGATGTCCACCGTGGCCGAGTTTTCCTGGCCCACTGTGATGAATGACATCAGCGACTCCTTCCCTTTCGGTTGTGGGCACGACACTCCCGTGCGTACCCCAAACGAGATCACCAGTACCGGGTCACACCGGTGGAATTTCCGCCCGGCCGAACAGCCGGAACGTGGTCATGCGCCGGCACTGCGGGTGCGGGTGGAGTGCAACGCCGCCTGGGCGCCCGCCTGGAAGCGGGAGTGGGCTCCGAGGCGGTCCATCAGTTCGGCCACCCGGCGCTGGACCGTGCGGTAGCTGACGCCGAGCTGGCGGGCGATCGCTTCGTCGGTGAGCCCGGACAGCAGCAGTGTGATGAGCCGTTGCTGGTCGGTGCCGGGCGCCGGCCGGCGCCCTGCGGTCCGGGCCGCGGGCGGGTGCGGCGGCAGCGCGCGCTGCCAGAGCCCTTCGAACAGCTTGTCCAACGCGTCGAGCATGGCGGACGGGTGCACCACCAGCGCGGAGTCGTGCCCGGCCATCGACAGCAGACCCAGCCGGTCGTCGGCTAGGTAGAGCTTGACCGGTACGTGGGAAAGCAGCCGCGCCTGCTGGCCGGCCTGGACCAGCCGCTCCACAGCGGACAGAGCGCCGGGGTGGTCCAGCGACGCGCGGTCGTAGACCGTGCGGTAGGCAATCCCACGCCGCAGCAGTTCGACGGCGGCTTCGTCGCGGTCGTCGTCGAAGTACGGCGGCCGGTCCAGGCAGCGTACCTGGGCGCGGACCGCGCGCCGGATCTGGGCCAGCCGCTGCTGTACCGCGTGCCGACCGGTGACGACCTCGACGAGGGTGGCCGCGTTGCGTCCGGCCGGCCGGTCCTGGTAGACCGCCTCCAGCATGGCCAGATGGCGGCGGGCGGCGTCCAGTCGCTGCTCGTGCTCGCGCAGCAGCGATCGCAGCGCCACACTGGGCGAGTTGGCCGTGTACCGGGTCACCGGCCCGGGCAGCGCGGTGGCCATCCCCTTGTCCACGATGGAGGCGAGGGTGGCGGATAGCGGTTCCGGGCGCGCCCAGGCCGGCGCGAGCTCGTCGACAGTGGCCGACGGGCGGTCGACCAGCAGCTCGTAGGCGGCCGCCTCGGCGTCGTCCAGGCCGAGCACGGCAAGCGTTTGGTCAGGCGGCATCGACGCGGTCCGGGTCGTCGCGGGCCAGCCAGCCGCGGGCCACCGCCTGGTAGCCGGCCTGGAAGCGGGTGGTCGCGTCCAGCCGGGCCATCATCGCCCGCACCCGGCTGCGTACCGTCCGGTCGCTGAGCGTGAGCTGGGCGGCGATCTCCTGGTCGGTGAGGCCGGCGACCAGCAGCGGCAACAGGTGGGCCTCGTCGGCGGAGGGACCCTCGGCGTCTCCGGAGAGCTGTGCCAGCCCGCCACTGACCCGCAGCGGCAGCGCGCGTTCCCAGTACATCTCGAACAGCGCAGAGAGCGCCCGGAGCAGGACCGGGTCGCGGATCACGAGGCGGGACTCGACGTCCGGGGGGTGCCGCACCGGCAGCACCGCGACCGATTCGTCCACGATGGTCATCTTCAGCGGCACGTCGGCGACGCGCGCCTGTTCCCCCGCGGCGATACCCGCCTCCAGGTCGGCGAGGCGGCCGGGCACGTCCAGCGCGCGGCGGTCGTAGAGGATGCGGTACCGGATG
The DNA here is from genome assembly GCA_019689695.1 of Micromonosporaceae bacterium. Lineage (GTDB taxonomy): Bacteria > Actinomycetota > Actinomycetes > Mycobacteriales > Micromonosporaceae > JADGHA01. Next base: position 2,502 of record JADGHA010000014.1, read on the forward strand.
CCGCGGCGGAGGTGGTCGAGCTCGGTGGTGTTGACCTGTGCCGGGTTCGCCTCCGGGTAAGGCGGTGCATCGCAGGCGCGAATCTGTTCGCGCACCTCCTGCAGTTCCCCGCCCCCTGCCCAGTATCGCTGCGCGATCAGGGCGCTGCGGTGCGACGGCCAGGGTGTCCCTCAGCCGGGTGGCGGCCTATCAGTGTCAGGCGAGCAGGATTGTCTGACCGATCCGGGCGGCGCCGCCCACGTACACCCGACCCGGCTCGGCATCGGCGACGGTGGCGGTGATCCTGGCAGGGCTGCCCAGCGAGTCACCCATGTCCACAATGACCCGCCCGGCTCCCGTGGTCGCGTGCAGGTGTGCGGCGAGGCAGGCTGTGCTGTTGGCGTTGGCGATGTCGTCCGGCACGTCGATAGCGGGCGCGAACATCCTTGCCGCGAATGTCCCGCCGGCGCCTGTCGGACCGGTGTACGCGTAGCACCCGAGCAGGCCGAGCCGGAGACAGGCATCCCGGAGGGCCGGGAGATCGGGGCGCAGGGCGTCCAGGACGGACCGGCTCGCCACCGAAACCAGCATTCGCGGCCGCCCCAGTGTCGCCACGCAGCTGCCCGGCCCCAGCGCCTGGGCACGAAGGCCGAGCGCAGGCGAAACCAGAGACAACTCCTCGCGGGTCGGCTCCCGCAGGCCGACCGTTCCGGCGTCGAACTCCGCCGTCACCAGGTCGCCCTGGCGCCACACCCGGCCGTGGATCTGGCGCCCGCCGGCCGCGCGCAGGCTGGCCTGGTGTTCCGGCTTGTCGGCGCGCCCCGCCAGGTAGGCGAGCGCGGCAACCGTCCCGTGGCCGCAGCCTGGTAGCTCGCCATCGGCGGTGAAGAACCGCACGGAGGCCTCACGGTTGCCTACCGCCCCGATGATCTCCCCGTCGCTGTCGGTGCCCTCCCGGCCGGTCTCGATGAAGACGGCATGGGACGAACCCACCAGTGCCGGAACCTGCCGGCGCTCGTCGTCCGCCAGCCAGGTCGCGCCCGCCACCGACCGCGGTGGGGCTCCCACCGCCGCCGTCCCGCAGGCACGCCTCTACGATGGCGACCGGTAGGACCGCTCAGCCCGCTACGACTTGCCGGCACGGGTCGAATGTACCGGTGATCTCCTCCGGGCCTTTGGGCCCATATGCCGGGGCAGCACCGGCCCGGATCAGCCTTCCGGGCGGTTCAGCAGGCCGGTAGCGATGGCGTGCACCGCGTCCACGTCGCGCGGGTCGGCCAGCTTCGCCCGGCCGCCGGTCACGGCGTACCACTCGTCCGCCTCCCGGTACTGCACGTACAGGGTGACCTGCCCCGCGTCGTCCAGCTCGGTGCGGAGGGTGAGATCTCCGGTCACCACGCCGACCTCGTCCGTCATCACGCCGCCCGGTCCGGCGACGATGTCCGCGGTGCGCTGCTCGGTCATCGACATGTCCCAATCATGTCTTCCAGTGCAGCCTTCTCGGCAGTGGTCACGGTCAGTTTCCAGTGGTACTTGACCGCGATCCAGTCCTGCGCGTACTGGCACCAGTACGCCCGGACCGGCGGCTTCCACTGTGCTGGGTTCTGGTCGCCCTTCGCCCGGTTGGAGGTGCGCGAGACCGCTTTGAGCTGGGGTCGGGTCAGGTCGTTGGCGAAGTCGCCGCGGCGCTTGTCGTCCCAGGCGTGCGCGCCGGAGCGCCAGGCGTTGGCCAGCGGCACCGTGTGGTCAATGTCGACCTGCTTGGGATCGGTCAGCGTGGCGTCGTCGTACGGGCTGTGCCAGCGCCCGCCCACGACGTTGCATCCGCTCAGCTTGACCGGCCCCAGCCGCTCGCCGTCGCGGCGCAGTACGGTGTCGCGGACGTTGCAGTTCGGGCCCGTGTCGCGCCAGTGCGGGAAGCGGGCCCGGCTGTAGCCGCGCATGGAGGCACTCGGCGCCACGGTCAGCTCGCCGAGCTGGCGTACGGCCTCGGTGGCCGACGTGGACAGACCCGGTGACGCGCCGGGCGTCTGGTCCGCGATGACAGAACAGCCGCCGAGAAGGGAGACCGCGATGGCCGCGGCGAGGGCCGACCGGGCAATGTGCACTCGTGCATTCTGCCCCAGCCGCAGGTACCCCTATCGGTCCGGCAGGTCGCCAGCAGGCACGCTGTCTTGACAAATGTCGAAGCAGCGTGCGACGCTTGTCTTGATTCTCATCGAAGCAAGACCGAAGGGGCGACCGATGACGACTGACCAGGCGCCGGCAACGCGCGAGCAGGTCCGCGAGCGGTACGCGGCGGCGGCGATCAAGGTGCTCAACGCTGCTGGGCGGGATGCGCAGGCGGGCTGCTGCGGGGCGGACAGCGGATGCGGGGCGGCCGCGGAGGAGGGCTTCGGATCCCAGCTGTACTCCGCGGCGGAGCGTGCCGAGCTGCCCAGCGCCGCGGTCGAGGCGAGCCTGGGGTGCGGCAACCCGCTGCTCGTCGCCGAGCTCGACCCGGGCGAGACCGTGCTCGACCTCGGCTCTGGCGGCGGGATCGACGTGCTGCTCTCGGCCCGGCGGGTGGGCCCGACCGGCAAGGCGTACGGCCTGGACATGACCGACGAGATGCTCGAGCTGGCCCGGCGCAACGCGGCCGAGGCTGGCGCCGAGAACGTGGAGTTCCTGCGCGGCCACATCGAGGACATACCGTTGCCGGACGGCAGCGTGGACGTCGTGATCTCGAACTGCGTGATCAACCTCTCCACCGACAAGCCTGCGGTCTTCGCCGCCACGTACCGGGTGCTCAGGCCCGGCGGCCGGCTCGGCGTCTCCGACGTGGTCGCGGAAGACCACCTCACTCCCGAGCAGCGGGCGGAGCGCGGGGCCTGGGTCGGCTGCATCGCGGGCGCGCTGTCCATTTCGGAGTACAAGCGCGGGCTGGCCGATGCCGGGTTCGTCGACATCGAGGTGGTGCCCACGCACGAGGTGGCCGACGGCATGCACTCGGCGATCATCCGCGCCAGGAAGCCGGCGCCCGCACCGGCCGGGTGACCTGCCGGGCGGGACAGCCGGGTCTCACAGCCGGGTGAAGTACGCGGCGGAGGCGTAGACCAGGTAGAGCCCGAGCAGCTGGGCCCCCTCCAGCACGTTGCCGCGGCCGTCGCTGACCAGGTAGTGCACGACGATCGCGCTCGCCGCGAGGGTCGCCAGCTCCAGCGGGGTCACCGCGAGGGTGACCGGGTGGCCGGTGACCAGCCCGACGAAGACGAACAGCGGCACCAAAAACATGATCAGCTGGGTGCTCGAACCGATCGCGATGCCGGCGGCCACGTCCAGCCGGTCACCGGCGGCCATGGTCACCGCGCTGAAGTGTTCTGCCGCATTGCCCACCACCGGGATGACCACCAGGCCGAGGAAGCCGGTGGTCAGGCCGAGCCGCGGCCCGGCATGTTCCACGCTGTCCGCGATCAGCTCGGCGGCGACACCGGCCGCCACGGTGGCCCCCGCCAGCACTGCGATGGCGCCCGGTACCGACCACCGGCGGATCTTCTCGGTGGACTCTTCCCGCGCGGTGTGGCTGTCCCGTTCGGTCCGGAACAGCTGGCGGTGTGTCCGGTGGGTGAAGACCAGGCTCCCGGCGTACAGCACGATGAGGACCGCCGCCACGACGACGCTGATCTGGACCAACCGCCGGCCGTTCTCCTGCGGTCCCAGGGCGGAGACGGTGGGCAGCAGCAGGGTCGCCACCGCCACCACCATCATCGTGGCCTGGTCGGTGGCCCCACGGCGGTGCAGCTGCTGCTCGACTCGCCGGTACCCGCCGACCAGCATGGCCGCCCCGAGCACCAGCAGGAGGTTGCTGACGATTCCGCCGGTGATCGACGCCTTGAGCACGTCCACCTGGGCGTGGATGATCAGCAGTACGCCGACCAGGAGCTCGGTCAAGTTCCCGAAGGTCGCGTTCAGCAGGGCGCCGATACTGCCGCTGAGTCGCGCGGCGAGCACGGCGGTGGACTGCCCGATCAGCCAGGCGGCGGGCATGATCCCGCCGACCGCGAGGAGGAAGACTGCGGCGGCGTTACCGCCGAGCAGGCGGGCGGCGACCGCCGCCGGTACCAGCGCCAGCAGCAGGTCCAGCCGGCTCCAGCGCCGCTTGTACGCGACCAACCGCGCTCACACGCCGCCGCGCCGCCGCTCGACCGGCTGGTCCCGGTCGCGCAGGTGTTCGGCGATCTGCCGGCTGTGCCTGGAGCGCACCTGGTCGACCTTCTCGCTCGTGGTCTGGCCCTCGTCCGCGGCCGGGTCGACCCGGACCGACCGGCGCACCTCGACCAGGTTGTCATAGGTGCCCGGCGGCAGTGCCTTCAGCAGCCGGACCACGTCCGCGTGGTCGGTGCGCCGCTGCGCGTGCGCCACGATGTCGTCCTTGCCGGCTGGGAAGTCGATGTCGTCCAGCGCCGTCTCGGCTTCGTTCCATACGTCCGGGTGCATATCGGCGGTGTACCCGCGATCTGTGGTGCCATTCACCACATCGGCGGGGCCATTTGCCGCGCGGCGGAAGTGCCGGTCACCGCGGTGGCCGGGGGCGCGGCCCGGCGGGCTCCGCCAGATATTCGCCATGGCCTATACTGCGCGCCATGAGGCGGTCGGGTTCGCGGGCGTGGTGGTTGGCTGCGGTAATGCTTGTGGTGATCTCCGCGTCCGGGTGCGACGACGCGGCGCCGAAGCCGGAGCCGGAGTCCCGGGCACCCATAGCGAGTTGCGTCGGCGACGACGAGCAGCGCACCAACGGCGTCACGTTGAAGGGGGCGGCCGGCAACACGGTCGACGCGTTGACGTACGGCACGGGCGACACCGGGGTGGTGTTCGCCAACCAGGTCGACGGGGATCTCTGCCAGTGGCAGTGGGCCGCCCAGACGCTGGCGCAGCAGGGCATGCGGACCACGGTGTTCAACTACTCGCTGACGGAAGGGGCCGACGAGGACGTGCTCGCGGCGGTGACGAGCCTGCGGGCGGACGGCGCCAAGCGGATCTTCCTGATCGGCGCGTCGAAGGGCGGCACGGCGGTCCTCGCCGCCGGGGCGAAGGCGTCGCCGCCGGTGTCCGGTGTGGTCAGTCTCTCCGCACCGGCGGTGTTCTCCGGCATCGACGCGGCCGGCGCCATGGCCACATTCCACACGCCGGTGATGTTCTTCGCCGGCGAGAACGACGGCAATTTCGCCAGCGATGCCCGCGCTCTTTTCCAGGCGTGCGCGGCCACGGACAAGAAGCTGCAGATCCTGCCGACCGCCAATCATGGCGTGGCGTTGGTGGACGCGAAGGTGTTCGGCCTCATCAAGGACTTCATGGCCAGCCATTGACCGGGGCCGCACCGGACGAGTTGTCGGACTAGCGGCCCGCCCGCCGCCGGACATACGCCTCGGCGAGCTTGGGCGGCGCGCAGGCCAGCCAGCCGTCGACGAGGGCGTCGCGCAGCGCCTTCTTGGAGACCTTCCTCAGCTGGATGAGGATCGCGGCGTACCCGTTGAAGTGAGGGATGGTGAAGAAGGCCTCCGGCTGGGCGGCGAGCACCGCCTCCTTCTCGCCGAGATCCTCGACCCGGACGGCCAGGATCGGACCATCCGGCGGGGGCTGGTCGCCGAACCGCTTGAGGTCGGCCTTCCGGAACGGTCGCTCCCAGGCGAACGTCCGGCCGGCCACCGCCCAGGCCCGGTTGCCGTGGTGATCATCTTCGGTAACCTCAGGCAGGCCCGAGGCGATCGCCGCCACGTCGTCGAGAGTCGCCACACCAGTACCGTACGGCGGGCGCGCCGCCCGCGGAACTCTTCGGTCCGCTGGGATCGCTATCCGGGCAGCAGGCCGCGCACGTAGGCGGCCTGGCCCACGTGCTGGCTGTCGTCGTTGAGCACGCTGACCAAGCGCACGCCGAGGGTCACCGGCGGATCCCACCGCTCGTCCACGACCCGGTCCAGGTCCGCCGCGGTGAGCCCGGTGAGGAATGTCCTGGTACGGGAGAAGACGGCCTGGAAGTACGCGATGAGCGCTCCGGCGCTCTCCGGCCGCACCGCGGCGACCTCGGTCGCGTTGTGTCCGTATCCGGTGTTGGCGGGATCGGGGTCCAGCCCGAAACGGGCCGCCCAGCCGTTCTGGACCCACACCTGCTCCTGCTCCATCACCTCGGCGACGTGGTCGTCCTGGATCCGGGTGAGGTGCCAGACGAGCCAGCCGATCGGGTTGGCCCCCGGTGCCGGTGCCCAGCGCAGCTGCTCCGGGGTCAGCCCTTCCACCGCGGACCGGACCAAGTCGGGAAGCCGGTCGAAGGCTTCGACCAAGACCTCGCTCGGGTTCACCCGCCGGCCTCCTCTGCTCGGTTCGGTGCTCCGGTCGTACGCTAATTCGGTTCGCCGGAAAATGTCGGTGGTCTCCGGCATCATCAGGGTCGCGGGGCGGTGGCGTTCCGCGACTGGTGGAGGGGAGGCTTCATGGCGGAGGTCCTGCTGTTCCATCACGCGCTCGGGCTGACCTCGGGTGTGCGCGAATTCGCCGGCACGCTGCAGCAGGCCGGTCACACCGTCCACCTTCCCGATCTCTACGAGGGACGGGTCTTCGACTCCCTTGAGCAGGGCATCGCACACGCCCAGGAGATCGGGTTCGGCACCATCCTCGAGCGCGGTCGGGGCGCCGCCGAGACGCTGCCCGAGCAGCTGGTCTACGCCGGCTTCTCGCTCGGCGTGCTGCCGGCGCAGATGCTGGCTCAGACGAGGGCCGGCGCGCGCGGGGCGCTGTTGTTCGAGGCCTGTGTGCCCGTCTCAGAGTTCGGCGGGGCCTGGCCACAGGGCGTGCCGGTGCAGGTGCACGGCATGGACGGTGACGAGATCTTCGCCGGCGAGGGCGATCTCGACGCGGCTCGCGCGCTGGTCGAGTCGACCCCCGACGCCGCGCTGTTCCTCTACACCGGCAAGCAGCATTTGTTCGCCGACCGCAGCCTGCCGTCCTACGACGCGCGGTCGGCGGCGTTGCTGACCGAGCGCGTGCTCGCCTTCCTCGCCGACCGCTGAGCCTCGGCTACGACTGAGCCTGGGCTACGACGGCGTGGCCACCCGCCCGCGCTCTGACCGGCGGCGTTCGGCCAGGGCGACCGCGAGCAGCACGGCGTTGACCGCCACGCTCGCAGCGAGTGGCAGCCGCACCACGGCCGGCGCCAGGGCGAGCAGCGCGAGCAGCCCGGCCGGCGGCCACCGCGGCCACCGCCGAGCGGTTTGCGCGACCACCAGGCTCCGCCACGCGAGGAAGAGGCCGCCCCCGATGAGCACGACGATCGGGACGCTCGCCGGGCCGCCGTCGCCGGCATGCACGATCACCATGTCGTGACCGGCGCCGGTGCTCATGATCCCGGCGAGCAGCAGGAGGTGGAGGTATCCCCCGACCAGCGCGGGCGGGGCCGGCGTGGGAGCCGGGCGGCGCTCGCCGGCTTCGCTGACCGGCACGTGGTAGAGGTAGACGAACAGCAGCGCGTTGACGAACGCGAGCGTGAACGCGGTGGTGCTCGCCGGGTGGAACCCGGCGCTGTAGAAGCTCATGCCCGAGATGAGGATGAGCTCCCCGATGGCGATGATGACGAACTGCCGGTAGCGCTCGGCCAGGTGCTCACCGCGCACACCAAGCTCCTCAGCTGTGGCGCGGCCGAGCCCGGGCACCGGATACCCCACCAGGCCGATGGTGGCGTCGACCGCGACCGCCGCCGTCCAGAGCGGATAGCGGGCGGCCGGCACCAGCGCGCCCGAGATCCACGCGACGCCGGTGATGGCGAACCATACCGCCACCCGGGCACTGCGGCGCCTGGCCGCCGGTTGCCCGCGGAGCCGGTAGAACAGGCCGGCTCCGCGGCCGAGATGGGTCGTCACGTAGGCAGCGGCGAAGATGATCGAGTAGCCGCCGAATGCCCGGGGCACCGCGGCCGCCATCAGCAGGGCGCCGAACATCACCCAGGTGAGCAGACCCCGTACGAATGGATGGTCGGGGTCGAACCAGTCGGTCGACCAGGCGGTGACCGTCCACACCCACCAGAGGGCGGCAAGCAGCAGCAGAGCCCGCAGCCAAGCCGGAGCGCTGAGATCGTGGGTGAGGCCACGGTCCAGCTGCGTCAGCGCGTAGACGAACGCGAGGTCGAAGAAGAGCTCGATGTACGAGATCGGGCGCGCCGCCGCCGGGTCGCGCAGCAGTTGGGCCGCCCGCTTGTCGCTCATCCCGTTCCCATCACGACCAACATCAACACCCCTACTCGTAAGTTGTCGCGCAGGCGGCGGCTAAACGGGCGGGTTACGCAGGAGTTGGCCCGAACGGGAGGTCACGGCGCTATCCCCGGGCCCCGGGCCACGGGTGTGCGCGGACGTGTGCATGCGCCGGCCGGCCGCCGCCGGGGTTCGGGCCGCCGCAGTCGGCAAGGCGACGGTTCCATGCCCTTCCACCGGCGTACGCTGGGCATGCGTGGTAGGGGATGCCGATGAGCACGCTGATCAGCGTCGACGAGATTTCCCCGGCCGACCGCCTCGACTACGTCCAGCAGGTGACGGCGGCGACCTGGGTGCCGATGGAGTGCCGCAGCGAGTTCGCCGCGGACTATCGGGGTGAGTTCCGGATCAGTGGCCTCGGGGCGATGCAGGTCGTCGTGCTGGACGTCATGCCGATCACCGTGCGCCGTACGCCCGGGCTGATCTCCCAGGCCGATCCGGACCTGTTGAAGATGCTGCTGGTCTGCAACGGCTCGTCCGTGGTGGAGCAGGGCGGCCAGCAGGCCAGGCTGTCCGCCGCCGAGTTCGCCATCTACCACACCCGGCGGCCCTACGAGGTGACCTGCGGGGTCGACCAGGACCAGCCGACGCGGCTGTTGACCTTCATGTTCCCGCCGTCGCTGCTGCCGCTGTCGCCCAGCCAGCTGCGGCGGCTGACCGCCGTGCGCATCCCCGCCACCACCGGGCTGGGTGACCTGACCGCACAGTTCCTGCTCCAGCTCGCCCGCAACGTCGACCACTACAGCCCGGCGGAGGCGGCGCGGCTGTCCACCGCGGCGCTTGAGGTGCTGGCCACCCGGCTGGCCCGGGAGCTGGACGTCCGCGAGTGGGGTACGGCCGAGGCCCGGCGGCACGCCCTGCTCACCACCGTGCAGGCCTTCATCCAGCAGCACCTGGGCGATCCCAGGCTGTCCCCGGCGGCCGTCGCCGCCGCGCACCACATCTCCCTGCGCTCCCTGCACCAGCTGTTCCACGACGAGGGCCTGACGGTGGCGGGCTGGATCCGCCAGCGGCGCCTGGAGCGGTGCCGGCGCGATCTCGCCGACCCGGCGCTGGCATCCCGCCCGGTGGCGGCCATCGCGGCCCGCTGGGGCTTTCGCAGCGCCGCCGACTTCAGCCGGGCGTTCCGTGCCGGACACGGGATGCCACCCGCGCAGTACCGAGCTCTGCACGCGATGCCAACAGGACTGCACGGCTCGGCAATGACAAGCCGCTAGCTGGCCGTCGATGCTTTCCCTGCCGCCGGTCCGCGATCGGAGGCCATAGTGGACCGATGGGGGAGAGGGATGAGCAAGTACGTATTCGACCAGGAGTGGCACAAGGAACGCGAACGACTGCAGGCGCTGGAGTCCCTTTTCGACGGCTCGTCGCGCCGGCTGCTGGCCGATCTCGGCGTCGGTCCGGGGTGGCGGTGCCTCGAGGTCGGCTGCGGCGCCGGAAGTATGGCGCTGTGGCTCGCCGATCGAGTCGGCCCGACCGGCCGGGTGGTCGCCACTGATCTCGACACCCGGTTCTTGGCCGGGCGCGATCGGGTCAACCTCGACGTGCGCACGCACAACATCGTCACCGATCCGCTGGAGGACGAGGCCTTCGACCTGGTGCACGCGCGAGCGGTGCTGGTCCACCTGGCTGACCGGCAACAGGTGCTCAAGCGGCTGGTCACCGCGCTGCGGCCGGGCGGCTGCCTGCTGATCGAGGATGTCGACTTCGGCGGCCCCACCGCAAGCATGCTGGCGCAGTACCTGATTGCGCCGCGGTACCCGGGGCCGGTCGCCGCGGAACGCGTCTACCTGGCGATCGCGGCAGTGTTCGCCGCGAACGGCGCCGACGGCTCGTACGGCACCCGCCTGATCGCGGACCTGCTCGGCGCCGGGGTGGCCGGGGTGGGTGCCGAGCTGCACACACCCGTCATCTCCGGCGGCGCCGAGCAGTGGACCCGCGGCACCGTCGAGCAGCTCGCCGATCGGCTGGTCGGCACGGGGATCGTCACCGCCGGCGAGGTCGAGCAGTTCCTCGCCGCCAGCGCACAGCCCGACACCTACTACCTGCCGCCGCTGATGGTCAGCGCATGGGGACAGCGTCCGCCATCCTGACCTGCCGTTCCCCGGCGCGGCCGTCGCGCGCGCCGGCCCGGCGCGGAGTTTGCCCCCTCACGCGCCGGGCCGAGCGCAGGAGCTACCCGGCAGAGCAGCTGGATACCGTCGTACCCGTCCCGGTGCCGGTGCCCTGGAACCCGAACTCGGTGGACTGGCCAGGGGCGATCGAGCCGTTGTAGCTCACGTTGGTGAACTGGACCGTGCCGCTGTTCCCGCTGCGGTTGGCGTTCCAGGCGTTGACGATGCTGGCGCCCGCCGGCAGGGTCATGGTGACCGTCCAGCCGTTCACCGGCGCGGAGCCCGCGGTCACCCGTACCGCCGCGGTGAAGCCGCCCGGCCACTGGTTGATCGACACCGTCGCCGAGCAGCCGTTGCCGGTCGGGGGCGGCGACGTGGTCGGGGAGGTACTGGGCGATGTGGACGGTGAAGTGCTGGGGCCGTCAGTGAGTGCCGGGGTCTGCCAGTCCCGCCACTGGGACAGGTTGCCGGCCTTCAGGCTGGAGATCCGGAACGTGCCCGGGGCGTTGCCGGTCCGCAGCAGGAACTTCTGGATGTTCTGCTGCAGGGGCGTACGCCACTCCGGCCGGGCAGCGCAGTGCGTGCCGTCCTGGACGTCGGACCAGTAGCTGATGTTGTCCCCCGCACCCAGCGCCTTGTAGACCTCGGCGCCGGCCAGAGCCGCCACGCTGCCGGACCGCGCGGCCAGCCAGTCGATGTGCGGGTTCTCCATGATGAACAGTCCCCGTGGCGCGATCATCGCGACCATCTCGTGCGTGTCCACCGGCAGCGTGTTCGGGTTCCCGGTGAACGAGCCGAACGCGTCGTCCAGCCACGGCTGCTCCGAGTACGCGCTGCTGAGCGGCTGGGCGCCGGACTCCCCGGCGATGCCGCGGAAGATGGGAACGCCGCCGCTGCCCGACTCGATCGGCATGGTCAGGGCGATGCGCTGGTCGAGGACGCCGACCGCGAAGGCGCCCTTGCCGTACCGCGAGCAGCCGGTGACGCCGATCGCGTCCGCCTTCAGGATGTTGCCGCCGGACTGCTCGATGACGTCGAGGATCCGGCTCGCGCCCCAGGCCCAGGCTGCCAGCAGCCCGGTGGTGCTCGTGGAGCCGTACAGGGTGTAGAACGCGCCCTGCTTGTTGTTGCGCGGCGTGCCCTCGCGGCCCACGGCGAGCGGATCGTAGCTGATGATGGCGGCACCGCTGGCCCGGATGGTTGAGGTGTCCGCGCCGAATCCGCCCACGACTATGACGGCCGGGAAGGGACCGGTGCCGCTCGGCAGCTGCACGCTCGCCGAGAAGCTGGCGCTCCTCCCGTTCTGCGACACGTTCACGGTGATGCTGGTGCTCGACACCGTCCCTGTGACACTCGCCGGTTTCGCGGGCTTGTCACCGTAGACGTACCGCTCCACCAACTCCTTGATCTCCGCCCGCCGGCACCGCCAGTCGGACTTGGTGGTGATCCGCGTCCCGTCCACCCTCCGGAAGGGATCCGGGAGCCGGGGGTTGGACGTCAGCGGGACCGAGCCGGGCACCGGGCAGCCGGCGCTGTCGTCTTCTACGGCCGCGGCGGCGGGGGTTGTCGTCGTCGCTATGACCGCTACCGCTCCGGCAGCCGACAGGGCCGCCGCCGCCAGCACGACGACCGCCGAACGGATCTTGGAGCGGCCCGAGCTGGTGATCACTTGGGCTCCTTCCGGATCAGGTGATGGGGACGGCCATCATAATTGATGATCAGCAATACCTATCCTGACAAGTTTCAGACACGTCATTGAAATATGTCAACACTGGTGGCGGGCAGTTGTCCTCGCCCGGGTCGACGTGCTCTGCTGACCGGAAGATGGGAGCAGCCCTCGGAAGGACCTGAGAAATGCCGTACACGATCCGGCCTCTCGACGTCTCCACCTGGGACGCCTTCGCGGAGCTCGTCGAGCGCAACAACGGGATCTACGGCGGTTGCTGGTGCATCGGCTACCACCCCGAAGGCCGCCTGAAGGGGATCAACTACCGCCAGGCCAAGCAGGACCGCGTCCGGACCGGCCGGGCCCACGCGGCGCTCGTCTTCGACGAGGACGGCCTGGTGCAGGGGTGGTGCCAGTACGGCAGCCCGGAGGAGTTGTCGAACATCAAGAACCGGCGGGGGTACGACCAGGAGCCCCCGCCGCGCCCCGACTGGCGGATCGCCTGCATCTTCGTGGACAAGAAGCATCGCGGCCAGGGCATCGCACGGGCCGCGCTGGAAGGCGCGCTCGACCAGATAGCCCAGGCCGGCGGCGGCCTCGTCGAGGCCATCTCCGAGGTGACCGCCGGACGCCAGGCGCAGAGCCGCTTCCTGTTCAGTGCGACCGTGGAGCTCTTCGAGCAGTACGGGTTCACCCGGGGCCGGCAGGTCGGCAAGCATGCCTGGATCATGAGCAGGACGGTCGACGCGAAGTAGATCCGGCCCACGCGCTACCGGCCGGCTTCAACCCTTCCCGAGGGATCGGATCCCGCAGCTGGTACGGCGGCTTCCCTTGTCGAACCACCGGGAGGGCTGGACGTGCGCGTGGGTTCGGCGGCCGGTGCGAGCCGGGTCGGCAGGGTCAGCACGCCGACGGCGGCGGCGATGGTGAGGATCGCCGCGCCGGCGCCGAAGGCGGTTGGGCCGAGCGGGCCGAGAATGGCCAGCCCGAAGGCGCCGCCGACCTGGCGGGTGGTGTTGAGCAGGCCGCTGGCCAGGCCGCCCTGTTCGGGGCCGACGCCGGAGGTCACGGCGACCGTGATCGGTGCGACCATCAGCCCACCGCCGGTCATGGCCAGGCAGGCCGCGCCGATCTGCCAGCCGACCGGAGCGGTCGTCGGCAGCACCGCGAGCCCGGCCAGACCCGCGGCGCCGACCAGGGCGCCGGCCGCGAACAGCACCCGCGCGTCGAGGCGGTCGATGAGCCGGAAGCTGATCTGCGAGCCCCCGACGACCGCCAGCGAGACCGGCAGGAACCACAGCCCTGCCTCGGCAGGCGGGTAGCCTCGGGTGTTCTGCACGTCGAGGCTGAGCAGGTACCAGGTCGCCATCACCGGGACGAAGCTGAGGAAGTTCAGCAGGTTGCCCACCGCGACCGGGCGGGACGCGAACACCGGCAATGGCACCACGGGTGCGCTGGCGAGCCGGACCTCGATCAGCGCGAACGCCACGAGCAGCAGGGCTGCGGCGACGATGCCGGCCAGCACGTCCGGTGCAGTCCACCCGGCCGCCTCCGCGCGGACGAGCGCCCACACGAGGGCGGTCAGACCGGCGGTGGCGGTGGCCGCACCGGCCACGTCCAGGCGTTCCCTGCTGGCCCGACCGCTCGCCCGCGGCAGGCGGGACAGCGCGTACCCGAGCAGTGCGGCACCGAGCGGCACATTCACCAGGAAGATCAACCGCCAGGACGCGGCGGTGAGTACGCCGCCGACCAGGCCGCCGGCCGCGCCTCCGCCGATCGCCACCGCGGTCCAGATCGCCAGTGCCCGGTTGCGCTGTGCCGGCACCCGGTAGGTGGCGGTCAGGATGCTCAGCGTGGTCGGGGCCAGCACACCGGCGGCCAGACCCTGCCCGATCCGGGCAGCGACCAGTGCGACAGGCACAGGAGCGAGCGCGCAGCCCAAGCTGGCGAGGGTGAACCCGGCGAGCGCGCAGCTGAAGACGCGGCGTCCGCCGAACAGATCGGCCGCGCGCCCGCCGAGCAGCAGAAATCCACCAAAGGTCAGTGCGTAGCCGTTGACGACCCACGGCAACGAGCCGGCGCCGAACCCCAGTTCCCGCTGGATCGCCGGCAGCGCGATGTTGACGATCGAGAGATCCAGGGTCAGGGTGAACTCCGCCATCGCGAGCATGGCGAGGATTCCCCGGTGCGGCATCCGGCCGCGGGTCGCGTCCCGGGTCATGACACCGCGGCGTCCGGGGTGGCGACGAGCCGGGCGGTGATGCGGGCCAGTCGTTCGCCTTGGCGGCGCGCGGCCTCCATCGCCTCCTCGGTCGGGTGCCCGTTGCCGGAGGGGTGGGCGGTGCCGTACGGGTTGCCGCCCGCAGCGCTGAACGCCGGGTGGGTGTAGCCGGGGGCGACCACGAGGGCACCCCAGTGGTACATGGTGTTGTAGAGGGCGAGCAGGGTTGCCTCGTTTCCGCCGTGGCGGTTGATGGCGCTGGTGAAGCCGGTGGCCGGCTTGTCGGACAGCTCACCGGCCGCCCACAGCCCGGCGGTGGTGTCGAGGAACTGCTTGAGCTGCGCGCTGATGTTTCCGAAGCGGGTCGGGGTGCCGAACGCGTAGGCGTCGGCCCAACGCAGGTCGTCGTGGGTGGCCAGGGGGATGTCGGCGGTGGCGTCCAGGTGCGCGCGCCAGGCCGGGTTGGTGTCGATCGCGGTGTCGGGCGCCAGCTCCGGCACCCGGCGCAACCGGACCTGCGCCCCGGCCTTCTCGACGCCCTCGGCGACGCCGAGGGCCAGGTGGTAGACGTTCCCGGTGGACGAGTAGTAGATGACGGCGATTTTGGGCACGGGCATCTCGGCATCCTTCCTTCGCAACAGAGAAAGTATCCATCACGTGAAGTTTAAGGTACACGCCATGTATACTTGCGTCCAGCTGAGGAAGGTGCCGTCATGACCGTCAGGACGATCGGTGAACCCGCCAATGCGCGCAGCCGCCGCACCCGTGCCGCCCTGCTCGACGCCGCACGGCACATCCTGGAACAGGAGGGTTTCGAGGCGCTGACCATGACCGCGGTCGCCGATCGGGCGGGTGTCACCCGCCGCGCGGCCTACATGCATTTCGCCACCCGTGGGGAGCTCGTGGCGGCCTTGTTCGACCACATCGCCGAAGCCGAAGGTCTCACCGACTCGGTGCGCCGAGTCTGGCAGGCGCCCGACTCGGCGGCAGCGCTCGACGAATGGGCCGCGCACCTGGCCCGGTACCATCCCCGACTGCTCGCCGTGGACCGCGCCCTGCAACGTGTCTGGCGACACGACCCCGACGCGGCCGCGCACCGCGAGCGCGTCGTGGCCGAACGCCTCGCCAACTGCCGGCGCCTGGCCCGCCGTTTGGCCGACGAGGGACGCCTGCGCCCGCCGTGGACCGTCGCCACCGCCGCCGACATGTTGTACGCGCTCATCTCTTCCGACGTCGTCGAGGCACTCCTCACCGATCGCAACTGGTCACGCCGGCGGCTCGCCGAAGCACTCGCACTCCTTCTCCGCTCGACCTTCCTCTCCGACGAGCCGGCGACGGCTGGTGACAGTGGGCTGACCGGCCACCGGGAAGCAGCGAAATGATCGCGTCGCCCGCGGGCGGGGGCGCCTTCGGTCCACTGTGGCCCTCCATAGTGGAATACGTCCGGCGCACGTGCCCGGGGGACGCCCGCCGGTCGAGCTAGCCGGTCGGCCCGGTTCGACCGCCCCGGGCAGTCGGTGGCCGGCGCCTGGTCAGGCTCTCCACCACGTCGGGCACGGTGTCCAGCCCACCGATCCTGAGCGCGGTCGAATGGCCGATCGCCTGCGGCGCCCGCACCGGTCTCACTTCCCGCCGCCAAAGTTCCGGAGCAGGAAGTCCTACCCGATTACTCGGGCTACCTATCCACATGAGACAGCGGCGAGGTGGGGCCTGCCCTTACGCCCATGGCGCCGCGTAAGCGGCCCCGGAATACCCGGCCATCTCCACCTGGTCGTGTCCGGCCGCGCCCGCCCGGCGTACGGCGATGCCGGAGCGCCCGGCCGATGCGAGCCGGCGCTTCAAGATTTTTAAAGCTTGACTCAAAAAAAATTGAGATCAACACGTTGACAGCTTAAAGAAGTCAAAGTACAAAGTGAGTTGGAGGTGTCGTCGCGCAGAGCAAGGGGGCAGGCGGGTGGACTGGCAGGAGCTGACGGACCTGACGCGGGGGCAGCCGTTCGTGGTCGAGCGGGTCCGCCTCGTCGACAGCGGCATCGCGATCGAGGGTCAGTTCGACCCACCGCAGCTGGCCCAGCTCAGCGTCGACGACCAGGTTTTCGTCGCCGCGTTCGTACGGTCGCACGGTTCCATCAAGGAGATGGAGCGGATCTTCGGGGTGAGCTACCCGACGATCAAGTCCCGGCTGAACCGGATCGCCCGGCAGCTCGACTTCGTCGACACCGACCCGGCGCCCACCGGCGCCGACGTCGTTGACCGCCTACGCCGAGGGGAGATCAGCGTCCAGGAGGCGCTGGCCGAGTTGGAGAGGTCCCGATGATTCCGCAGCTAGTGACGGTACGCCATCGCCGTCCCAACGGCCGCTCGTTGCCGTTGTACATCCCTGTCCTGCCGGTGCTGCTGGTGCTGTCGCCGCTGCTGCTGCTCGCCGTGCTGGCCGTGCTGGCCGCATGCCTCACCACGCGGGTGAACCCGGTGGGCGTGCTGCGCCGCTCCGGGCAGCTGCTGTGGGCGCTGCCCGGTACCCGGATCGAAATCGAGCAGGGCCGAACGGCCGTGCTGGTAAGCGTCAAATAACTCAGACGGGAGGAGCCGTCATGAACGAGCAGCGCCGCCAGGTCCTGCAGATGCTGGCGGAGGGCAGGATCACCCCGGACGAGGCCGAGCGGCTGATCGACGCCCTCGACCGGGAACAGCCCGAGTCGTCGCCGGGAGCAACCCGCGCCAAACCCCGGCCCAGGTACCTGCGCGTCGTGGTCAGCTCGGCGGACAACTTCGGCGGCGACGGGCCGGGCCGCGTCAACGTCCGGGTCCCGCTGCAGCTGCTGCGGGCCGGGGTCCGGCTCGCCAGCCTCATCCCTCCGCAGGCGCTCAGCAAGGTCAACGCGGAGCTGAACAAGTCAGGGATACCGATCGACCTCACCGAGCTCAAGCCGCAGCACATCGAGGAGCTGATCGAGCAGCTCGACGACATCACGGTCGACGTCGACCAGCCCGACGCCAAGGTGCAGGTGTTCTGCGAGTGACACCGGCACCCAAGCGGCCCCCCCCCCCGCCCCCCGGGCCCGGCGGGCGCCCGCGACGACCGGTCCGCCCATGTCCGGCGGACGCTGCTCCCGCCTGATTCGCCCGCCCGCGGTCAGACCTCGATGCGGGGGAACAGCGTGGGTGGCTTCTCGATCCGCCGCCCGGTCAGGTCCGGCAACCCGGCGGCGGCCGGGTCACCGGCGACGGTCGGGTCTGCGGCGCCCCGGTCGATGCCCCAGGCCTGGGCGATCCGCTCGCTGGCGCCCGGCAGGAACGGTGCGATCATGGTGGCGAGCTGCTGGATCGTGCCGGCCAGGTGGTGCAGCGTGGTGTCCAGCAGGGCCGCGCTCTCCTCGTTCTCGCCGGCCGCCTTGGCCAGGTGCCACGGGGCGCGCTCATCGACGTACGCGTTGGTGCGCCGGACGAGGTCCCAGACGCGGGCGGCCGCCTCACGGTGGTCGTACCGCTCCATCGCCTCCGCCATCGCCCGACTGCTCGATCGCAGCTGATCCACCAGCTCGCGCTCCGGATCGCCGACCGGCCCGGCCGCCGGGACCACCCCGCCGCGGTACCGGTTCATCATGCTCGCCACCCGGCTCACCAGGTTGCCCAGGCCGTTGGCCAGGTCGCCGTTGTATCGGCTGATCAGCCGCTCTTCGCTGAAGTCACCGTCACCGAACGGCGAGAAGTCGGCCAGCAGGAAATACCGCACCGCGTCGGTGCCGAACTGCTGGACCAGCTCCGTGGGGTCGATGACGTTCCCCAGCGATTTGCTGATTTTCTGCCCGGACAGCGTGATGTATCCGTGCACGACAATGTCTGTCGGGATCGGCAGCCCCGCTGACATGAGCATGGCCGGCCAGTAGACCGCGTGGAACCGGATGACGCCCTTCCCGACCACATGCACGCGCCGGGTCGCCTCCGTCCAGTAGCGCCGGAAGCGCTCGTCGTCCCGGGACCAGCCGAGCGCGTTGGTGTAGTTCGTCAACGCGTCGATCCACACGTACATGACCTGCTCGGGGTCACCGGGAACAGTAATGCCCCAATCGCGTGCCCGGCGCCGGGACCGTGAGATGCTGATGTCAGCCAGCCCCGACCGGACGAAGCTGATCACCTCGTTCGCCCGGGATGCCGGCACGATCGACAGCTCGCCATTCTCGATTGCGGCCAGGATGCGGTCCTGGTAGCGGGACAGCCGGAAAAAGTAGTTCTGCTCCCGAACCAGCTCCGGCCGGGTGTGGTGCTCCGGGCACAGTCCGTCGACGAGTTCCGACTCCGCGTAGAACTGCTCGCAGCCCACGCAGTAGAGGCCCTCGTACTCCTTGGCGTAGATGTCGCCGGCGCTTTCCATCCGGCGCCAGAACTCGGTCGCGCCGTCGATGTGGTCCGGGTCGACGCTGGTGCGGATGAAATACGAGAGATCGACGTCCAGCAGCTCCAGCAGGTGGGTGAACCGTTGCACATTCGTGTCGACGAGTTCCCGGGTGGTTATGCCGAGGCGTTCGGCTGCCAGCACGTTTTTCAGGCTGTTCTCGTCGGAGCCGCTCACGAAGAAGGTGTCCACGCCGCTGCGCCGCATGTGCCGTACGTACGCGTCGCTCTGCACGTACTCCAGAGCATGCCCGAGGTGCGGGTACGCGTTGACGTACGGAATGGTGGTGGAGAGGAAAGATGTGCTCGGCATGGTTCCCCCGGACGGGCGGCGTGGTGATGCGACGGATACCTACCTCTGGGCACTCTACAGCCCGGGCATGCCGGCCCTGTAATGCGTTAGCCGGCGGTACGCAGCGCATCGAGATGCCCACGGTCCCACCAGCGCTGGCCGCACAACTGGCGGCGCCGCCCACCCGCCGGC
>JADGHA010000372.1 GCA_019689695.1 Micromonosporaceae bacterium
AGCGCGGACGACCAGCCAGAACTGCGCAGGCGCGCATTCGCCGCGCTGACCGGCGCACCCCTGCTGCCGCTGCTGCGCGAGGTGGACCTCGCGTTCCTCGCCGTCCATGGCGGCTGGGGCGAGGACGGTCATCTCCAGTCGCTGCTGGAGATGGCCGGAGTCCGGTTCACCGGCGCCGGCAGCTCGGTGTGCGCGGCCGCGTGGCGCAAGGACCACTGCTCCATGATCCTGCGCGCCGCCGGGGTACCCGTGGCCGAACAGGTCCGGTACCGACCAGCACAGGAGGAACTGCCCGCCGCCGCGAAGCACCTGATCGAGACCGGTCCGGTCGTGGTGAAGCCGACCGCCGACGGGTCCAGCGTCCGGGTCCGGATCGTGGACGTGCTCACCGACCTGGTCCCGACCGACGGCGCAGACGAGGACCTCGTCATCGAACCGTTCCTCCCCGGGCGGGAGTTCACCGTGGGTGTCGTCGGCGACCAGGTGCTCCCGGTGGTCGAGATCCAGCTCAACTCGCCGCTGTTCGACTACGAGGCGAAGTACCAGCCCGGCATGGCCAACGAAGTATGCCCGGCCGACATCAGCGTCACCCTGTCCAACCGCCTGCGCGACCTCGCGGCCCGGGCGCACGCCGCGCTCGGCTTCGGCCCCACCGGGTACTGCCGGGTCGACTTCCGGTGCGACGCCGAGGGTTCTCCGATGTGCCTGGAGGTGAACGCGCTGCCGGGTCTGACCCCGAACAGCCTGCTGCCGCTGGCCGCCCGCGCGGCCGGACTCACCTTCCCCGAGCTTGTCGACCGGCTGGTCGGCCTCGCGACCCACTGAGTCGTCCATGCGCTGCGCCGTGGCCCGGCCGGCCAGGTAGCCCGCCAGCTGGGGCGGTGGCACCGGCCAGGGCCCGCGGCGGTCGAGTGAGCCGTTGACATCTGACGATGAGCCGGGCAATGTTAGCGCTAACATCCGCCCGACCCGTTTGAGGCTGACCACGAGGCGCCGCCCGGTCGGGATGCGCCGGCCTGCCGGTGTCCCCGGCAGCCTGGCCCGCGCCGCCAGCGCCCCGGATGGCCAGCCCGTCCTCGAGGGCGCCTGCGTCACCGGCACGGCGCCCTGGACACCGACGACGCACGTGGCAGACGCTGGCGAGAAGGGATGATCCACATGCGCCAGTCCGACTCACCCCGCATGACTCGACGCCGCTTCCTCACCACCTCCGCCACCGGCGCCGCCGCCCTCGCGGCCGCCCAGGCGATGCCGGCAGCCGGGCACGCGGCGCCCGCCGGCCCGGCACGTGCCACGGCGGCGACGCTTCCGCCGTACGTCGGCGCCGGCAGCACCGCACCTGTCCGGCCCTTCCAGCTGTACGAGGTGACGCTGGGCGACGGCCTGTTCCAGGAGAAGCGGGACCGGATGAAGAACTTCCTGCGCCTCTACGACGAGCGCCGCTTCCTCATCCTGTTCAACAGGATGGCCGGCCGTCCCAACCCGGAAGGCATCACCGTTCCCGGCGGCTGGGAGGACGGCGGCCAGCTCAGCGGACACTGGACCGGGCACTACCTGACCGCGCTGGCGCAGGCGTACGCCGACCAGGGCGAGCAGGTCTACAAGGACAAGCTCGACTGGATGGTCGCTGAGCTGGCGGCCTGCCAGGACGCGATCACCGCCCGGATGCACAACCCACCGGATCCCGGCGGGCCGCCGGATGTCGAGATCGGCCGGGTGGCCGGCCGGTTCGGCAACGCGCTGCAGCTCAACGGCGACAGCGCCGCGCAGTACGTGAACCTGCCGCAGGAGACCGCCGCCCAGCTGGCCGATTTCACCATCGCCACCTGGGTCAAGCTGGGCTCGACGCAGACCTGGACGCGGATCTTCGACTTCGGGCAGAACACGACGGTCAACATGTTCCTCACCCCGCGGGCAGGCGTGACCGGGACGCCGCCGAGGTTCGCGATCACGGTTGGCGGGGCAGGTGCGGAGCAGCGGATCACCGGCAGCTCGGCGCTGCCCACCGGCCAGTGGATTCACCTCGCCGTGACCCTGGCCGGGAGCACCGGCACGCTCTACGTGAACGGCCAGGTGGCCGGCACCAACTCGTCGATGACCCTCAACCCGTCCAACCTGGGCAACCCCGGCAACGTCTGGATCGGCCGGTCGCAGTACTCCGACCCGTTCCTGAACGCCGCCATTGACGAGTTCCACGTCTTCAACCGCGCGCTGAGCGCGGCCGAGATCCAGTCGCTGATGGACTCGCCCGCCGGGACGACCGGCGGCGGCAACATCGCCTGGTACCGCTTTGACGAGAACGGCGGCACCGACGCGGTCGACTCCTCCCCGAACGGTCGGGCCGCCACGATCGTCCCCAGCCAGGCGGAGGACCCGGCGGCCTGGATCCCGACCCACCCCGGATACCTGGGCGCCAACCCGGAGGACCTCGTACTCCGGCTGGGGCCGCCGCGCTTCGCCACGTACGGCGGCTCCAGCGGCACCTGGGCGCCGTGGTACGTCCAGCACAAGCTCGTGCGGGGCCTGCTCGACGCGTACAACCTGACCGGCAACGTGCAGGCGTTCGACGTCGCGCGCAAGATGTCCGACTGGGCGTACCTCGCGCTCACCGTGGGCGACAAGAACCATCCGGACTACACCGGGCCGCTCACCCGGGACGACCTCAACCTGATGTGGGACACCTACATCGCCGGCGAGTACGGTGCGGCGAACGAGCCGTACGCCGAGGTCTACGCCCTCACCGGCGACCCGAAGTACCTCGAACTGGCGAAGTTCTTCGACAACCGCCAGTCGCTGTTCGGCGCCTGCGTCGCCAACCGCGACATCCTGACCGTCACCAGCCAGACCAACCCGGGACCGCGCCGGCCGAACCGGTTGCACGCCAACCAGCACATCCCGAACTTCCTCGGCTACCTGCGGATCTATGAACAGTCCAACCAGGAGGAGTACCTGGCGGCTGCGAAGAACTTCTTCGGCATGGTCGTGCCGTACCGCAGCTACGCCATCGGCGGCACCGGCGGCAACTACCCTGGCTCCAACAACAACCTCGAGATGTTCCAGAACCGGGGCAACATCGCCAACGCCCTGATCGCGAGCGGCGCCGAGACCGACACGGCGTACAACTTGATGCGGTTGGCCCGGAACCTGTTCTTCCACCAGCCCGACGCGGCCTACATGGACTACTACGAGCGGGCCCTGGTCAACCAGATCCTCGGTTCGCGCGCCGACAACGACATCACCAGCAACCCTCAGGTGACGTACTTCCAGCCGCTCGGCCCGGGGGCCACCCGCAGCTACGGCAACACCGGGACCTGCTGCGGTGGCAGCGGTATGGAGAGCCATACCAAGTACACCGAAGCCGTCTACGCCCGGTCTTCCGACGGGTCGACGCTGTGGGTGAACCTGTACCTGCCATCCACACTGCGCTGGGCCGAGCGCGGCTTCACGGTCACGCAGGAGACCCGCTTCCCGCGCGAGGACCGGACCAGCCTCACCATCAACGGCACCGGGTCGCTGACCCTCAAGCTGCGGGTGCCGTGGTGGGCGACGAAAGGCTTCGTGGTCCACGTCAACGGGGTACGCCAGGACGTGGCGGCCACGCCGGGGACGTACCTCAGCATCGGGCGCACCTGGCGGCCGGGCGACCGGGTCGAGATTTCGATGCCGTTCAGCATCCGGATCGAGCGGGCGATCGACCGGCCGGACACTCAGTCGATCTACTGGGGACCGATCCTGATGCCCATCCTCGGAGATCCTGGCAACGGCACCTTCCGGGAGCTCACGCTGTACCGGTTCCTCAAGCTGGACGGCGACTATTCGCGGGCCGCGATCACCAAGGCCGGCACGACCCCCGCGGGCGACCAGCTGTTCACCACGCACGGCTTCACCCTGCGCCCCTGGTACATCGGCGACAGCCAGCCGCACTCGGCGTACTTCCGCCGGGTGGAGCCGCAGATCGTGTTCGGCTCGATCGACAGCGGTGTGCCCAACCGTAGGCGCGACGACGGCCTGCCCAACTACGACGTACCGGTCGAGGGCATCGTCTCGCCGGGGCACGACGGCCCTACCTTCCTCGACCTGGTCTGGGACGAGGCGCCGTTCGCCACGCACGGGCACTTCGTCTCGACCGTCGCCCGCACCGCCGAGGCGTTCGTCGCCGCGGGTACCTTCACCGCCGCCGAGAAGGACCAGGTCGTCTCGGCGGCCGCCCGAGCCCGGCGGGAGCTGGCGCCCTGAGCAACCGGCGGGTGTGCGCAGGCGCGCCGGCACGGCGCCCCCCCCCCCGGCGCGCCCCCGCCCCGGCCCCGGCCGCCCCCCCCCCCGGGGGAATA
>JADGHA010000015.1 GCA_019689695.1 Micromonosporaceae bacterium
GGTTTGCAGGAGCTGCTCACGCTCAGCACGGAGCCGGGCGATCTCCTGTTCGAGCGCCTCCACCCGCCGCACCACGGCCTCTGCCGCCTCGGCATACGCTCGCGCGGCCTGTGAGTACGCCGACGCCGCCTCCGTCCGCCGACGCAGCCACCAGCTCACCACGCCAGCGCCCACGCTACCGGTCAGCAGACTGGCGATGATCGGTGTAATGTCCCCCATAGACGATCGTCCCTCACGCTCCTCGCTCCCGCCGGCAGGCGGCCGCCTGCCGGCTCGCCTCACGCAGCACCGCCAGCTCCGCCGGCGTCACCACCTCCAGGACCTCGCTCGCGAGCACTCCAGCCACAGCCGCACCTCCTCACCCGGCCGTCCTAGCTCCGCAGCCACGTCAGCGGATTGAGATACCGATACGAGCTGATCGCGAGCCCCTGGATCTGCCGGGCCATCTGCTCGTTGGGCGACAGCGCCCCGAACTCGCAGCTCCACTCGCCCGCCGGGTACGTGTACGTCGTGCGGACGATCTGGAGCACCCCCACGCCGGGCACGAGCGCCCAGGCCCCGGCCCGCACGCTGGCCGGAGGCACCCGCGCTCCGCTCGGTGTCGGCAGCCGCTCGGTCGTGCGCCAGCTCCCCGACACCCGCAGCCGGCTGTACGCCGCCAGGTGCGCCCGGGCGTAGGACTCCATCTGGCTGGCGGTTGCCTTGCTGTCCAGCGTCACCGTCTCCGTGCGGACGATGGAGAGCGCGCCCATGTCGATCTCGGCGTCATTGGCCGGGTGCGTGATGGTCGTGGTGCCGTTGCTCACCTGCACGCGGTTGATGAGCGAATCCAGCTCGACGTCGTTGATCGTCAGCCCCGGGTCGTCCGGCGGGATCACGATGTCCGGCTCCGTCGGCGGAATCCGCGGCACGATGACGACCTGCGGGCCGTTCGGCCCGTCCCACACCTGGCAGGCGACCGGGTAGCCCTGGAGCGAACCGTTTTCGTTGATCGCCCGCACCAGGTCGGGGAGGGTGAGCGATTTGGTCTGCTCGCTCGTCAGGTCGAACCCGGGGTCGACCACGAGCGAGTCCGGACCGAGGTCCACGAACGGCGCTGTGTCGCGGATGAGGGACTGGAGCACCGTCAGCGCCGTCCCGGCCCCGCCCGACCATGCCTGGTGTCGCAGCCCCCGGCCGTAGCCGACACAGCCCAGCCCGGCCAGCGCAAGGCGATCCATCAGGTACGTCGTGACCAGCCCCTGCCAGACGATGGCCTCCCCGAGCCGCACGTCGACGTGGGCGAACGGCTCGATATCGGCCCGGCCCTGGAGGAGCGTGTAGAGCGGCATGCCGCCGAACACCGCCGGGGCGCGGATCGTGGCGGTGTCGTAGCCGGCGTCGATGGCCGTGGTGAGTTCGGCGCTCACCTCGCGCACACCGAACTGCCACTCGGAGAGCAGTTGCGCGCGGGCGCTGCCGGTGAGCGGCTGGTAGAGGCTGACCGTCAAGCGCTCCATCGCTCACGCCCCCCGCAGGTACATCGTCGCCGGCCGTGCCCGCACCGTGAGGCGCGCCCGGCTGGGCCGATGCTCCCAGCCGGCGGTTTCCCCGATGACGACCAGCGCCGTCGGTCCGTCGTAGGCGCGCACGGTCCCGCTGGCCGTCGCGTAGCCCCCCTCGCGCCAGACGACCATCCGGCCGGGGTTGGTGCTCGTCCAGAGCCAGGCCAGCCCGGCCGCGTCGGGGAAGTCGTCGGGGATCGGCTCCTCGCCCACGAGCGCGGGGATGGCCGTCGGGTCGAACCCGTCCGGCTCGGTGCCGAGCGCGGCCCAGACGAGGCGGCCCCAGAGGTACTGGTCCTCACTGCCGTCGTCATGCAGACGGCTGCCCAGCCGCCAATCGGCGTTGGAGAGGTCCGGCCAGGACGTCGACGCCGCCGTCTGCTCGGCGCCCCAGACGGTCCCGTCATGCACGCGGAGGGCGAGGTGGCCCTCGGACCAGGTGGCATATGCCACCAGCTCCGTGAGCCGGTCAGAGGGCCGGGACGCGACCACGGTCTCGCGCACACCCCCGGTCGTGCGCGCCAGGATCACCTGCGTGGCGGTCAGCTCTAGCGCCAGGTAGTCGTTGTCCCCTGCCCGCCACTGCCACACCGTGGCCGGTGCCATACAGAGGTTCGAGAAACGCATGAGCAGCCAGCCGCGCGCGGCCGTCACATCGGCCAACGCCGTGCTCGGGAGGAGCGTGAGCGCCCCGCCCAGCACCGGCGGGGTCGCGGTATGGTCGGCGGCGGCCCAGTTAGCAGCACTACCCTCAACCAGGCGCACGTCATCGACGGTCCTGGGTGGTGAGGAACTGCCGCCGACGTTGTATATCTCCACCTGCACCGACGCGGCATTGGCCGGCGCGGTGCGCGTGAGGAAGCGTCGACCACTACCCTCCTGGGTTCCTTCTCCCGCATCAGCAAGCAACAGCGTGCCCGCGGTGTCGTACCAGTAGAACCGAAACCGCAGCGCCTGGATGAATGACGACATGCACGAAGCCGTATACGTGACGCCCGGCCGGACGCGCACCGGGTCGGAGATGATGCCACGCTGGCTGGGGCCGTTGACGTTAATCTGGCCGCTCTCCCAGAACGCCCCACCGTAGAGTTGCCAGCCGAAGGTACCGGCCGCAAACGACGGGTTCACCAGCAGGTTGGGGCTGGGAGTTTCGCGCCGATGGTAGACGGTGCGGCCCGGCCCGGCCTCGACCTGCACCGCATCGAGCCACACGTCGGCCGTGCCGTTCTCCCATATCAGGTGCAACCGCGCCGCGACGGCCTCTGCCGGGGCCTCTCCGGTCACACTCAGGAGCTGCCAGGTGTCGGTTGTCACCAGTGCCGCGCCATCCACCTGCCCCAGGCTCGTGCTACCGTCGATGTCGTACCAGACGAGACGCAGCTTTACCGTGGCACTGGCACCGCCCACCGGCACCCGCACGTAGGCTGATCCGGTGTACTGCGTGCTGGGGGTCACCGGGATCGCCGGGCTGATGGTGCCCGTGGCCTTGGCCCGCAGGACCATCGTGTCCCCACCACCGGGGTACGCCTCCGCCCCGGCGTCCTCATAGGGCAGGCCCGGGCGCTGCACTGGGCTCCCGCCGTCGTTGGCCGCCAGCGCCCCCATCCAGTGCGGCCCGTCGAGACCGAACGACTGTGACGGCTCCAGATTTATGATCTGTTGCCCCGGCTGCCCCACCCGCACCCGCGGCACGGTCCAGTCTGGGTCGTCTACATCCTCGGTGCCCAGTGAGTCGAGCTGGATACCGGCCGGCGCCTGGGCGTCCCCAACCGTGCCCCACAGCCGCATGCTCGCGCGCCCGGTCGGATCCACACGATGCCGCCAGCGCATCGGCACCGGCCGCGCCCGGTCCCGCAGCTCGGCCACCAGGCTGCCCAGCTCCTGATGCACCGGCACGAGCTGCACGCGGTCCAGCCAGACCAGGCGGGCGCCGATGGCCGTGCGCGCCCGGATCTCGACGTGTAGCCGCGCCGGCCCGCCCGGCACCAGCGGCAGCGGCACGACCCCGACCGGCACGACTTCCCAGCGGCCCATGCCGACCTGACAGGCGGCTGGCGGCAGCTCGCGCGCCCGCGCGGCGCCCGGCGCGGCCGATACCACTGCCCGGATCTCGGCGCCGGTCAGGGCGACCGCCTGCGGCGGGGACCCCAGCGTGCCCGCCGCCGTGCTCGTGATCGTGGCCGCGTAGACGTCGGCGTCGACCTGGATGTAGCGCCACGCCTGCCCCTGGAGCTGGTAGTACACGCGCCAGTAGGCCATGCCGGCGGCCGCGGCCAGCGCCGGCTGCCAGGCCGCCGCGATCGGCCGCAGCCCTCGCGTGCGCACCGTCTCGGTCAGGAGCAGCGGCGTCTCCCGCCCATCGGCCATGAGCCCGGTGACGCCGACGCGATAGGTACCCGCCGTCACCGCCGGCGCCGTCTGCGTGGTCGTGAGCACCACGGCCACGAGGAGCGCCATCCGCGCCGGCGTCGTGGTGGTGACCCTGACCGGCACCTCTTCTCCCGTCCACGGATCCCGGCTGGTCTTCGTCGTGGAGATGAAGTTCGCGATCGTCACCGGCCGGTAGCGCAGACTCCCCGGCGCCCCGGTACCGATGCCCGCGTAGTGGGCCACATCGCCCCGATAGGCCATCTCGGCGATCGGCTCACTCGTCGACGGGACCAGCCCATGTGATTTCGATACAACGTTCAGGCGCAGCTGGCCGGTCATCTCGTTCTCCAGTGCGAGCGGGGACGGGGGCGCGGCAAACTGCGCAAACCCCATGGCGATGGTCGCGTGGTAGGCGGCGCTCCCCGGCAGCGTCACGCTCCCGGCCGCGTTGAGCGACACCGCCCCGGCCACGCCCGTCGCGCCCGGCACGGCGTAGCCCACCAGCCTGAGCTGTGCCCCGCCCGCCGTCACGGTCACGCTGGCCGTCTCGGTCTCGGTCGCCACCGGGCAGGTCGCCAGCTCCACCCGCCAGCCGTTGGCGGCCGCCGTGGCCTGCACCGTCCAGCCGGCCGGCCAGGTGAACGCCCCCGTCGTCTTGGCCTGCGCGACGGCGACCAGCATGGAGTTTGCCGGCACGGCGGGGAACGTCACCGTGTTGCCGTCGACCTCCACGCGCTTGAACGCGAGCGGCCCGTCGACCTGGCGCACGCTCAGCCGCTCGATGGGCGCGCCCACCGGCTCGCTATCCGCCACGCGCGCGAGCAGGAGCGCGGCCTGCGGCGGTGGAGCATCCTCAGGCCAGGTGATCTCGCCTTCGGCCAGCGTCACCCAGTCCTGCCGCACGGTGGCGCCCACCGGCGCGTTGCCGGAGAGCGTGCCGGCGTCCGGGGCCGGCGTGGCCGGGTCGGTGAGGTCGAGCGCCAGCGTCGGCACGTCGGCGTCGGGGCTGAGGGGCATGGCGGCGACGCGCCAGCGGTTGACGCCGGTGCCGCCGGTGGTGAGGTCGTCGAGGTCGACCTCCAGCTCGGCGGGCGCGTCGGTGTCCACGGGCGGCAACACGAGCACGGGGTTGGCCTGATCCACGATGGCGCCCTCGACCAGCGTCACCGGCGCGCCACGGCCATAGGCGCGGGTGGTGAATGTGATCTCGACGGTGGCGTGGCCGCTGCGGAGGGCGCTATCGACCCCCTCCGCGCCCATTGCGGTCGTCACCTGCAGGACGTCCCACCAGGTCGTCTCCAGGCTCGCCCCGCTGATGCGCAGTGTGGCCGGCGCGACGGTGCCGGCATGGCGCTGTGCCGCGCGCGTTACGAGCCGAGACAACTGCTGCACCCGGCGGCTGGCGGCCGCGACGGTCGCGCCCCGCGCCAGCACGGTCACGGTGATGTCCCGCCGGTCCGTGGCCTCGTCTGGCTGGCCCATGTCCAGGCTGAGCACGTGCAGCCCCAGCCCGTCGTTCAGCTCGATCCCGTGCGGATCGTCGTCACCGTGTCCGAACCAGAGCGAGAGGGGCTGCATGCACTAGCCTCCCACCGTCACGCCCGAGCCGAGACGGACCTGGCGGTGCAGGCCGCGCAGCGTCTGGCTCAGCAGCTGCTCATTGCCGACGTGCACGTTGATGGTCTGATGGAGTACCGGACCGCCCCCGCCGTAGCTGACCGGCACGCCGCCGATCTGCCGCGACGGGCTGCTGGATAGCTCCGGCGACGGGCTGACGACCCGGACACCGGACGCAGACTGACTCACCCGGCTGCCGCCGCTTGTGCTGCCACTCCCGCCGAGCGCCGTCAGCGCCACCTTCAGCGGGTTCACGATGTCCATGATGAGCTGCTGGAACCGGGCGGTGATGCCCTCCTCGGCCATCCGTTCCAGTGGATCAATCCCCCGCCGGATCGCCTGGGCAGCGAGGCCCATGTTGTCAGCAAAAATATCCGCCTGCCGCTTGTTGATCCGCGTCATGGTGGCCAGGCCCTCGAACGCCTCCACGGCGTCGCTAACCCCCTCCATGGCCGGGGCGACGATCTCGGTGAACGTCTCCAGGTTCTCCACGATGCCGGGCGCCTCGGTCAGCAGCCGGTCCGTCGCCGCTGAGATGTCCGTGGCGATCAACACGACGGTATCCGCGAGGAACCGCGAGCGCTCGCGCAGCCGCTCCGGCCGGATGCCGAACCCGGTGCCCTCGACCATCTCATTGAGGAGCCGGAGCGCGTCCATCTCGGCACCGATCGCCGCCCGCGCCGCCTCCATCTGCTGGGTGACCTGCTCGGCAAACCCCTCCGGCCGCCCCTCCGCCATCGCGGCGGCAACGTCAGAGATGTCAAGCGCCACCTGTTCGACCATCTGCTTCAGCGCGGTCAGTCGATCGCGGAACGTGGCATGGTCGAACGTCGCGGGCGTCTGCTCGGCGGTCAGATCCTGGATCAGCCGCACCATCTCGGTGAGCGCCTGGATGCCGGGGACCACGTCCTCCCCGAACGCACGCATCTGCTCCCCGAACCCGAGCGGGCGGCTGGCCGCCACAAACCGCGCGGTGTCACCGATGGACAGCGCGACGTGTTCGGCTAGGAATTTCAGCGCGGAGATACGATCCCGCAGCGCCTGGTCATCGCGGATGGCCGGGGCGGCCTCGTCCAGGAGGTCCGAGACGAGCTGGAACATCTCGGCCAGCGCGCCGATGCCCGGCGTGACCGACTCGGCGTACTCGCGCGCGAGTTCCGTAAACCCGGCCGGGCGGTTGGCCGCGATCACCGCCGCCGTATCGCCCACGCTGTAGGCGACGTGCTCAGACAGGAACTTGAGCCGACTCAGCTTCTGCCGGGTTTCCTCGTCATCGCGGAACTC
Source organism: Micromonosporaceae bacterium (assembly GCA_019689695.1). Classification (GTDB taxonomy): domain Bacteria; phylum Actinomycetota; class Actinomycetes; order Mycobacteriales; family Micromonosporaceae; genus JADGHA01. Next base: position 6,816 of record JADGHA010000015.1, read on the forward strand.
GGGCGCCTCTGACAGGTCCGTGAGGAGTTTCAGGAGGTCACCCAGCGCGCGGATGCCGCCGGACGCGGTGTCGACAAACGTTTTGGCCTGGTCGGCCCACTCCTCAGCCCGACCCGCTGCCAGCGCCGCGCCGGAGTCGGCGAACGCCGTGGCGACGGCCTCCGACAGGCCCACGAGCGGGCTGATGGCCGCCGCGTCCGGCAGCGGCAGGCCCGACGCGCCGAACACCGCGAACTCGCGGGAGAACGTCAGCGACTCCCGCAGCGCGCCGAACCCGCCCCGGATGGCGTCGATGTAGGACCGGACCTTGTCCACCGCCTCTTTGCTGTACCGCTCGGCGGCAACGGCCAGGCCCTCGAACAACCAATCCCAGTTGGGCTCGACACTGAGCGGCCCTTCCTCAGCCGGGGAATGCGGCAGGAGCCTGCCGAGCTGGGTGATCTTCTGCTCAGCCAGCGAGATATCGACATCGGCCGTGACGGTGAACGACTTCGGCACGGCCGCGATCTGGCGCTCCACCTCACGCAGCCGCTCCATTGCCGTGTCGGTGGAGGCCTCAACGTCGACCGTCTTCCCGGCTATCTCCATCTCGTTGACTTCGGTGAGCTTGCGCTGCACCTCGTCAATGCCGGGCATGGTGAGTTCGATTTCCTGGGAGGCCGGGAGCAGCCCGAGCGCGATCATGATGTTTTCGAGGCGCTCCAGGACGCGCTCCATGACGCTCGCGGTCTGCTCCTGTGCCTGAGCGAGCCCAAATGTTGCCGCTGTGGCCGGATCAGCACTGGCCACGAGTTCGGCGTAGCGTTGGTTGACCTCAGCCAGTGACTTGTAGTACTCCTCGGCGGAGATATCGCCGGACTGGTACGCCGCGTGCAGTTCATCGCCGCGCTGGATCAGGTCAGCCAGGAGCGAATATTCCTCGGCAAGCGCTGGGAGGTAGTCGTCACGGACCGCACCCGCTGAGCGGTCACGGAGCCATGTCAGGCGCTCAATCGCCTTGGCTTCGGCCTCGCTCAGCGGGATGCCCTGTTTTTGTTTGTCTTGCAACATCTCCAGGACGCGCTCGGCGCCCTGCATCGTGCCTTCCCACTGGGAGATGCCCGCGTCGATTGCCTCAATGCGACTGTGGATGCCGTGGAAGATGCTGTCCCAGCTCAGCATTTCGGCGCTAAGGCCGTTGATCGCCCCGGCCGCCTCGTCGGCCGAGCCAGCGATCCCGCCGATGCGGTAGGCCATCTCCTCCGCCATTGAGCCGACGCGATCACCCACGCCGTGGAAATCGACCGCGCCGCGGGTGAGACGAGCGAGCACGGTCTCATAGGTCGTACCGACGTTCGCGAACAGCGTCAGTGAGCGGAGCTGGCGGTCCTCGGCCCGCTCGTACAGCTCCTCTGCCTCTGCCACGTGCGAGGCGAACGCCTCGCGGGCTGCATCGAGCTGCCCGGCCATGATCAGGCCGGAACCTTCGGCGACCGCCATGAGGAGGTGGAACCCGGCCCGGAGTTCGTCGAATGCCGCACCGATCTGGAGTGCGACACCGGTAATGACCTGTGCCCCGGCGGCCAGGCCCGCAACCACCTTCGGCAGCGACTCGCCAATGCCGTCGAACAGGCTCCGGACGCCGGACCACGTCTCGTCGAGCGCAGCCGCCGTCTCGGGTGAGACGCGGCGGATGTCATCCAGGGACGTAGCGAGCGCGGCGAACCCACCGGCCAGCGCGCCGAGTGCGATCACCCCGCCGGTAATGGCCGCCGTGAGTGGCCCGCCCAGGAACGAGATGACCGAGCCGATCACCACCAGCGCCGGTCCGGCCGCTGCCACCATACCCGCGAATCCCAGGCCGAACGCAACCAGGCTCTTGTCGGCATTGGCGAGCGCGTCAACGAACCCGGTGATGGCTCGCCTGGCCGCCTCAATCACCCCGATGATTTCGGGGCGGAACATGTCGAAGATGGCGACACCGGCCTCAGAGGCCGTCGTCCGTAGCGTCCGCAGACGACTTTCGACGGTGTCATAGCGCCGGGCCGCCTCAACGGCCAGCGCGTTGCCTTCACGCACGGCCTCATTAGCCAGTTCCTGGGTTTCCCGTAGGAGTTGACCCGCACCGGCAGAGCGCAGGAGTAGATCGCGCACGCGGATTTCGGCGAGGCCCAATTCGTCCAGGAGTTGGAATACATTATCGCCCTCCGCGCGAACGGTCCCCAACCCCTCGATGAACGCGATGATGGCCGCCGCGGCATCCTCACGGAACAGCCGGGCAAACTCATCAACGGTCATTCCGGCCACGTCCGCGAACAGGGCGAGTTCCGCACTGCCCGTTGCCACCGCGTTGGCCATCTCGATCATCGTGCGGGAGATGGCCGAACCGCCCATTTCGGCGCGGATACCCACGGCCGAGAGCCCGGCCGCCAGCCCCATCACCTGCGCCTCAGTCAGGCCGATCACCTGGCCGGCGCCCGCGATCCGGAGCGCCATGTTCATGATCTCGCTCTCCGTGGCAGCCACGTTGTTGCCGAGATGGACCACGACGTTGGCCAGTTGCTCGACCTGTTCCTGCGGGGTTTGCATGATGTTCATGAAGCGGGCCATCGCCATGGCGGCGTCATCGGAGGACATCGTCGTGGCCACGCCCATGTTGATCGCGACGCGGGTGAACTCCAGGAGGTGGTCCGTCGCGATGCCGAGCTGGCCCGCCACTTCCATGACGCGGGCGATTTCCTCACGGGCGGCCGGGATCTCGCGGGCCATCTGGATGATGCCCTCACGCAGCCGCGCAAATTCGGGCTCCGTCGCATCCACGGTCTTCCGCACACCCGCGAATGCGCTCTCGAAGTCGCGGCCTGCGTTGAACAAGGCCCGGCCCGCCAGCGTCAGCGGCGCGGTCACGCCGATAGACAGGCGCGTCCCCATCGAGGTGAGCTGGGAGCCGATACGGTCCAGCGATTGGCCAAAGATGGTGAACCCCTGGGCGCCGCTCTTCGCCTTCCGTCCGGCGTCCTCCGCTGCATCCCCGGCACGCTTGGCCCCAGCCGCTGCCCGCTCCGCGGCCGGTGCCGCCCGTTCCGCGGCCGTCGCAACGGCGGTGAGCCCCTCACTGGCCTGGCGACCGGCGCCATGCACGTCAGAAGCGGAGCGGGAGACGACGCGGAGCCGCCGGGACGCCTCCTCGGTGGCCGTCCCGGCCCGCACGGAGGCCGTCGCCACAGCGGTCAGCCCTTCTGCCGCACTGCGGCCGGCGCGATGGGCGTCTGCCGCCGAGCGCGACATGACGCGGGTTGCGCGGGTCACGCCCTCTGCCGCGTGCGCCGCCTTTTGGGCGGTCCCGTTGAGGTTGGTAGAGACGCTGTTGAGCACCACGCCGAAGCGCGCAAGGTCGCGCTCGGCCTGGGCGACCTGCGCTTCGACGATGACTGCTAACCTGGCTGCCTCAATCACCATGAGGGGGAACCCCTCTCATCCCGTGCGCGGTCGGCCATGGCCTCTCGCGCCTCGTGCTCTGCCTGGTACGCGATGAGCGCCCACTGCACCCAGCGCGGGTCAGCGCCTCGTTCCAGCCGTTCCACCAGGTCCAGCACCCCGTGCCCCAGCCACTGCGCCGCCATCCGTAGGGCAACGAGGTCCGGGTACCACCACGGCGGATCGAACAGCTCCGGCTGCAGGATGTGCCGCCGGATGGCAACCCGGTCCTCTACCGGTTTGGGAGCAGATCCTCAAAAATGGCGTCTCTGATGAACGCCATGACGCTAAGCCCGAGCCGGCCGATGTTCTCAGCCGTGGGTTTGATGGGCTTCCCCTTCTCGTCAACGACATCCCAGTCCTCGATGAACGCGGCGAGGGACTGGGCCATCGCCTCTAGGCGACGGCCCTGGTCCATCAGTTCCGCCTCGCGCCGCTCCATCTCCGGACCGAACGCGGCCGGGTTGTAGGTAACGGTCAACGTGTCGCCCTCAGACCCCACCGGGATGGTGATGGTCCGTGGTCTGGTCAGCGCCGTGATGCTGATCGGCATTGGTCCGTTCCCCTCTCACTCGTGCCGGTTCGCCCGGCTCACCTAGACGCCGTTGCCGAGATCCGCCTGGTCGTTCACGATGGTCACCTCGATGACCTGCCCCCAGTCGGGGTCACGCACGAGCACCAGCGGCCAACTGACCGAGTAGATCCCGCCCTGGTCCTCGAACGAGTTCACGTCCCCGACCTGGCACGCCATGTCGATGGTGAGGCTGTAGTTGTGGCCAACCTCGATCTCCGGCCCGGTCGCCTGGATGCGCACGAACACCGTCCCGCCTTGGCGAAGCTTGGAGAGGATGCCCATCCCGGTCGCATCCGCCGCCATGGTCAGGTTGAGCGTCGCGGTCGGGACACCCTCGACCACGCCGCCAAACGAAGCGCCCAGGCGGGAGTCAATCGGCCAGAACGGGGTGAACCGGTCGCCCAGCTGCAGGTTGGCAACGAACGCCCGATCAAGCTGGGTCGTGCCGATATCGGCCGCGTCGTTATCGAGGAAAATGTCAACCTGCGTCGGCAGAATGGGGACGAGCGGAATCGCCGTCGGCGCGGCGGTCATTGCAACGCCGTCCTCTAGTGCCGCGGCGATCAGTGTCCCGGACAGCTCGATCTGCTGGCGGGTGATGTTCAGGCCCAGCGCCGTCACGATGGCATTGGTGAACCGATGCGCCCGGACGCTGCTCCCCTGCTCGATGGTGAACGTCTTGGTGTTATCCGGCGCACCGGGGTGGGTCGCAAACGTCCACTCATAGGCGCCGGACGAACCCGCAACCGGGGCAACGCTCCCCTCCAGGATGGACGAGAGGGGGTAGATCAGTTCGGTGTAGGTGGCCGCACCCGAGAGGTTGGCCTGAATCCACTCCTGGCCGAGCGCGGTGATGGTCGTGTATTTCTGCCCGGCCGGGCGGAATTGCTGAATGGACGCCTGCGGCTGCACGTCCAGTCCGAGCGCCTGCAGCAGCCGGTTGGCCGGGGCGGCCGTTCCCGGCGTGGACTCGACGCCGATCTGAATTTGCTGGGTGACAACAGTGCGTTCCGCCATGTGACACACTCCCAAACACTGATCCGTGCCTGAGAGCGGGCCTCACGGCGGGCTCTCCCCGATGGTGTGGCGGGCCAGTCGGCGAGCCGCGAGTGGTAGGTGTTATTTCCGGTCGTGTCGAGGTGCGAGCGCGCTGTCCAGGTTGAACCGCTTCTCAATGGCGCGGATCAGGATCAGTGCCGCGCGTCGCACCTGTAGCCAAAACTCCCGATCATCCATCGCCAGCCTCACAGCCGGTGCGCCTGTACGCGATAGCGCCCACCCAGGTGCCGGAACTGGACGCCATCCACCGCTTCGCCGTAGCGGACGATCCCCTCACGCCAGCAGGTGATCCGGTACCCGTCCAGTGTGCTCTCCTGCTCGTGCAGCGCCTGGTCGATCAGGTCCGCAATCGGTTGCAGCGGCACGTACGAGCCGGTCTGCCCCACCACCTTCACGAGGTACACCGCCGTCGTCATCACCCGCGTCGTGCGCGCGAGCACATCCACCCCAGCCGATAGTGCCGAGAACATCACGATGGGGAACGGCTCGCCCGGCTGCGACATGTCCGCGCGAATCCGCCCATCGACGGCCGACACGAGCGCCGGTGACGCCGTCAAGCGTTGGGAGATCCACTTGTCGATGACCGGTGCCTCGTTGGTGACGCTCATGCCAGCATCGGCTCCAGATTCGACATCTCGTCTATGAACTGCGGCCGGACCAGCTCCGCCGCCGGGGTCAGGTACGGACGCGGTGCCTGGTTGTAGTAGCGGCCCAGGCTGTCGTAGCCGACAAACCCGTACTCGATCCGCGGCCCATAGGGCACGCCGCTGGTGTGCACCATGGCCGTGGTGTAGCCCTCGTACGTCTCCACCGCGATGTTGTCGCGGAGGTTGCCCGTCCGCACCGGGACCACGGCTTTGGCCTCCTGCTGCACCTGTTCGGCGGCCGCGATCACCGTCTTAGCCGAGCCGCTATGCAGCCTGGTCGCGATCTGGGGGAACCGGTTATGCACGAGCACCACGCGCGCGCGGATCATGACGGCCCCCCAATCGACCGCTTCACCACCACGCGACGCCGGACCTCATTCGTGCGCGGCCCCAGGACATCCACGACGTTGTAGCGTTCACCCGCGTACTCAATCCGGCTTTGATGCGTGATCGGTATTCCCACCGGCACCGCCGCCAGGAACACGGTATCGGGCGCGTAGCGTTCGATGATGGCCTGCTCTGTCGGCGTGAGCCCCGACTGCCGCCACCAGATGGGCACGTTCTCGATCCGCGCTTCCGGCCCCTCGATGGTGCCACCCTGGCCGTCATCAATCGGCTCACCAGGGTTGATGACCGTGCAGCGATCCACCATGAAGCTCTCGGCAACGGCTCGCAGTGGCTCACGAATCGCTGACACGACCACGTCACACCACCTCGACATAGGGCGCAAGCAACTCCCGCGCGATTGCCGGGAGCGCCGAGCGCGCGCCCACGAACTTGACGGCCACGTCATCCATGCGCATCTCGGTGATGTCCTGATCCGTGCTCTGCCGCCGGATCATCGCAATCACCGTCTCAATGCACGCCTGTTCCACATCGGCTGGGAGATCCCGCCCCTCCTGACCGGGCAACAGGTAGCCGGCCTCATAGGTCACGACAAAGGCCGGCCGCTCGGTGCCGCCGATGCGCTGGGGTGCCAGTCCCCACCCGGTGGCGGCCGTCCACGTCCAGCCCTGCTCACGGTAGAGCGCGCCGGTATCCGGGTCGGCGATCACGTAGTCCACAATCGGCTCGCTGTTGTGCAGCACCTGCGTGACCGTCCTCACCGGCCGGCGCGTCAGGAGCAGCGTCTGCGTGCCGTAGCCAGGCAACCGCTCCTCATAGGTCGCCCGCGCGAACGGACGGCCACAGTGCGCGACAATGGCGTCCGATGCGCGGGCGATCAACGATTCGAGATCCAGCGTGCCGGGAGCGTCCGGGAAAGCCGCTCGCACGGCCTCCGGTGTGGTCAGCGCGGTCGATGCCGGCGGCGTGACCACGCGCAGCATCAGTCACCCTTCTCCACGGTGCGCCGGGCGGGCTTGGTCACGCGCGGCGGCTTGCCCTCCCGCGCCGGCACTGGTTGCTCGACGGACAGCGGCTCAGCAATACCCTGCGCGATGAGGTGGCGCGCCTCCGCCTCAGGGAAACCGGCCACCTCACCGGCGTTGTACGCCATCCACCGCGTGAGAAACCGCACCGGCAGCATCACGAGCTCGCACCCCACGTCACGCCAGTCAGCACGGCCACGCTCTCGGCATGCCGCACCGCCAGGTCGTGTTCGGCGATCGCCCGGATGACGGTCTGATCCAGGCTGAACGCGGCCACGACATTCGTCCCGTCGTGGTAGGCCGCCTCACGCGACACGTCCAGGGTGATATTCATCGAGTCACCGATCACCACGTCGGCGAAATCCGCGAAATAGACCTCCGACTCGTTGGTCCCCTCGCCCAGGTTGGTTGGGATCTGTGTCGTGACCGCGTAGGGATAGCCCCAGAGCCGACCGGCCAGCATCTCGTCGCGGAACGCATAGTTACCGTTGCCGTCGCGCACGGTCATGAGGTAGTGCGCGGTGCGCGGCGCCATCAACCAGCCCGGCCGGATAAAGCGAACGTTCGCCTCCTGGAGCGCCAGCACCAGCCGGGACAGATCGGTCGTCACGGTATCGAGGTTGACGGTGGCATTGGCGGCGATGACGTTGCTGGCCGCGGCCTGGTAGCGCAGACCCTTCGGCTCCCCGCTGGTGCCGTCCGAACGGATGAACGCGAGGTCCGACCTCTGCGCCAGCGCGGCCACGAGATCGTCCCGCACCACCGCGTCCACCTGCGGGTTGTTGTAGCGCAGGAGGTCGTTGGAGATCGGGACCAGGGCGGCCAGCTTCCGCCACTTGAGCTCGACCTGGCGGAACGCGGGCTGCGTCACCGGGATGTTGGTGTTCTCGCCGATATAGCTGGCCGCCGCCCCGCTCGCCAGCGCAGGGATCTGCAACGTCCCGTTCGGCATCGGCATCACGACCGGGTTCATGCGGCGGATGACCGACGCCGGCCGCAACAGCTCGATGATCTCCGCCACATAGCCCGGTGGGATGATGAACCCACCGGCGCTGTCCGGAGTCGTCGCCAGCGCCTTGGCGAGCTGCTCATCGTCCAGCACCCGCTTCGCCCAGTGGGCCGCACGCTCGGGGTCACCCCGCCCGGCCGCCATCGCGCGGATCAGGCGCCCGACGCCGATGCCCGGCTCGCTCGACTGCACGGGGCGATCCGCTCGGATGCGCTCGCCCCACTCGGTAGCCCGTTCCCGCAGGGGCGCCACAGCATCGGCGGCCGCCTGCTTGATCATGGCCTCCAACTCTTCGCGCGTGATCTCCACGCCGCACCTCCAATGCCGGGGCACCCCGCCCCGTTCCTAGTCCAACCGCCCGGTAATTCGGGCCACCTCAGCCTGCACGGCCGCTCGCACGGCCTCCGCAATCTCGTTCGGGGTCAAGACCGCCCGCTCCACCGACTCCGCCGGAGCCGGTGCCACATCCGGCACGGGGTCAGGCATCGGCGCGGTCACCCCGTGCGTCGCACTGGCAAGCTCTCCCAGCGTGGCCTTCAGCTCCTCCGCGATGGTCTCCATGCGCTTGGCGAACTCATCGAAGGGGCTGGTGTCCACGTCGCGTTCCACCGGCGCGACCGGATCAGGCACCGGATGCACCGTCCGCTCGTTGTCGAGGAGGCTCAGCACCCGCTCGACCTTCTCGCGTGGGAGCCACAGGCCGGGCTCCTCGTTCACCCAGTCGAGCGTTCGCTCGGCCCACGCCCGCAGCGCGGCGCGATCCTCCTCCGGCATGCGGCCGATCATCAGTGCCTCCGGGTTGGCCGGCACCGGCACGACCGAGAACTCGACCAGCTCCTGCCGCAGGAAATTCACGCCCCCGCGCTGCTCGTCCCAGGTCCACTCCTGCGGCACAAAGCCGACGGATACGGCGTTGAGGAACCCAGCGCGCAGCATGCGGTAGACCTGGCCGGCGAAGGGGTTAAGGTCAGCACTGGCGAACTCGGCGCGCGACACCAGGCTGCTGCCGTCGATGTGCACATCCAGCGCGCGGCCAATGGGGAGGTCCCGTCGCGAGTGCGCCCAGAGCACGACCGGGTTGCGCCGGTAGGCGGCCAGGTCCCAGCCGTCCACCGCGATGACATCCCGCTCGCGATCGACCGCCGCAGTAGAGATGACGAAGTCGACGACGGGGGCCGGATCGCCCGACCCGTCGGGCGCGCGCACCTCCGCTGCGAACGCCTTATGCAGCACCACGTCGGATGGCGCCGTCCCGGCCGCGGCCGCGGCCTTCCACTCCGTGAGGGCAACGGATTCTCGGTTCGCCATGGCGTCTCCTGCAACACAAAAACGGCGGCCCCGGACCACTCCGGGAACCGCCGTGTCACCTCCGGCGTAGAGCCATTATGTCATTGTTGCGCGGATTGTATCACGCAGGCGGGGGGTTCGTCAACTCAATCGAATCCCACCACCCCGCTGCATGTCGCGATGGTATAGCCGCCGACCGACTCGCTCTCCTTCCAAAGCTGGCCATTCAGGTAGATCCGGCAGATGATCTTGCCGTGATCGAGCCGGTTCTGAGCGGATACGCTCACGATCGTGCCCGGCCGCGCCTCAAACACCAGGTCCCACGGGCCGGGATAGTGCGCGATCTGCTCGATGCCACCCTGCGCATTCGTGTAGGTGATCGAGGCCGCCGGCTGGCCAGGGACACCAGGTGAGCGGTGTGGTTCGACGTAGTAGCGCACCGTCACCGTCTGCGGCCGCGGCGTCGGGGTGGGCGCTCGTACGACTGGCGCCCGTGTCGGCGTAGGCGTCGGTGACGCGGCCTCTGAGCGCGTGCCGTCCTGGTCGGTCATGCTGTACCAGATACCTGCGACCAGGGCGAGCGCGAATGCCCACCAGATCCAGCGATAGCGTCCCTGCCCCCGACCTGGAGCCGGTTGCTCGGGAGGAGTGCCCTGCTGTGCCATCATGTTCCCCTCTCCTGTTCGCAGCAATCACCCTCGCAGCCATGATAGCGCATGATGTGCGAATGCGATGCATCACAGAACGGGGAGACTGGCACAGCGCCGAGTAGTGGTTCGGCCCCTGGCGCTCCGACGCCGTGAGGTAGTCCATCACGCCGCGTTGAGGTCTTCCAGCACCGGCCGACGTTCCGCAGTCCGCTCAACGTTCCAATCGATCGATGAGATCAGGCCCGCTTTATCGAACCGCGCGGTGAACGTCAGCCGCCGGAGGTGGGGGTCGTTATCGAGCACGGGCGCCAGGCGCACCAGCTCCCGCTCCAACGCCCTCCGGATCAGGTCGGTCCGCGTCAGCGTCATTACTCCTCCACCAGCGTGAGATGACAGCGGCACGCCACATGCGCCGGTGGAGCGATGAACCCACCGGCGAACGTCTCCATCACCGGCACCGTCGCTCCATGCAGCGGCATGCATACCGGACACACCCGCTCATCGAGCGATGTGTTCCAGCGCTTCCGCGCGTTCGGCGACAGCGCCCCGGTCCGGATCGCCTCTTCCCACCGGAGCTGCTGCGCCATGTGCGTGGCCCGCAGCAGCTCATGTTCAGCGATGCGCAGCGCCCGGCCACGACGCAACTCCTCGGCGAAACGCTCGGCTAGCCGATCGGCCGTCGTGCGCGGGGTGCCAGCCGCGATCAGTTGCTCCCGGTAGCGGATCACCTGTCGCACCTGTTGCTCGGTCAGGCCAATGTACGGCCGGATCTCCCGCGCGATCTCGGCCGGGGTCAACCCCCGCGCCAGCCCGTCCCGGATCGCCTCCCGGATCGCCGCGCGGCTCGCCTCGTCAATCGCCTGCACGGCTTCCGCCACGTGCTCACGGAGCCACGCCTGCAAGGCCGGGGCATCGTGCGGCAGTGGCGGCAGGCCCGGCACACGGGAGGTTGCGATCGTCATAATGGCCAGCCCCAGCGCGTAGGCCAGCGCGGCGGTCATCTCTTCGTTCGCCGTCCCGGTCGGCACGGCATCGAGCGCAGCCTCGATGTCACCGGATGCGATCAGTTCGGCCAGCGCCTCCCGGTCGATTTCTCGCAAGCGATCCAGTGCCATGATCACGGCATCGGCCAGCGCCTCTGATTGGGAGTCGGCAACGTCGAGTGCCGTCTGCTTCGTCCGTGTTCCCAGCAGCGCACGGGGTTCCGACTCGGCACCGTCCGGCTGAGCAGCGGTGGTCGCCACCTGCGCCAGACGCGGGTCGGCCACCGCACGCAGGTTGGCCGGCACGAGGAAGACGTTGCCCACCTCGTTGTCGAGCGGCGGCAAGCCCTGCAGCGCCCGCCACTCGTCGACCGAGCGTGCCCACGGCGCGGCCTTAGCCGCGTTAAGGATGCGTTCCTGATCCTCCACGACGGGGCTGACGAAGTCGAGAATGAGCCGGTCGTCAAACTCCGGTACCAGTCGCTCCTGGAGTACAGCACGCAGGAACTCCAGTCGCGGTACCAACACGTAGCGGGCATACAGGTAGTCAGCGGATTCGATCGTGGCCCGGTTGGAGGATTCGATGACGCCCAGGATCTCCGGTGGCACCCCGAACACCTGCATCACCGTGTCCCGGTTCAGGTGTCGGACCTCGGTGAACTGCATCGACTGGAGTGACTGTGAGATTTCCTTCACCTCAAGCCGCTTGTTGGCGAAGAAGGGCTTGAACGCTTTCCAGAACCCCACATGTCGCGCGACCCAGCCCTGTTCCAGCCGCTCCACATCCTCGCGCTTCAGTCCGTCCGCCGAGACGATCAGGTCCGGCCGTGCGCTGTTGAGGAACCAGGACTTCAGGTACTTCGCGGCGTACTCGTCGGCATCAAGTTCATCGGCCAGCGTCTCAGCAAAGCCCGCGCCCCGGCCGTAGGGGTTGGCCGGGTCGGCCAACGCGAACCAGACGACCTCCGAGGCCGGGATCTCGCCCTGCCAGCCCCGGAACGACACCTCGAACGCGGGGCGGTCAGGTGTCGGCGTACGGATGACCCACGACGGCGGGATCGGCCAGACGGCCATCGGCACGCCCAACCGATTGCGCTCCATGACCCAGAACGACTCACCCGCAATGTCGATGTGGAGCTGTGTGACCCGGCGCGCCATGAGGCCGGTCATCGCCTCGTTAGCGCCGTCCAGGAGGTCGAGCAGTGGGTGCGAGTCCAATTCTTCCAGTTCGCCCGACTCCATGAGGCGTGCCCGCCGATCGGACCGCTGCCAGAGATCGCCGCGTGCCAGGATGCGATCCCGCCGTGCACGGCCGTTGCGGCCGCGCACCGCGTAGAGCGTCCAGTGCGTCGAGGCGACAGACGCGGCGATCCGGTCGGCGACGGCACGCAGCCAGGGCATCTCCCGGTAGGCAGCCAGAATGGCCGGCGGGGTGCGGGCAAGCGTTTCGCCCGCCAGGCCGGGAATCAGCGCCGTCACGCCCCCGGTATCCGGCGGCGACGACTGCCGCAGTGTGATCTCCAGTGGGCCGATCCGCATCACCACACCTCCAGGGGCTCATCGTCTAACAGGGCAGCAAACGCGCTCGCCAACGCGTCCACCTGGTCGTCATGGACATCGTTGACGCCGGTAAACCCGGTCACCTCGTCCAGGAATGCGTCCAGCCAGGGCGCCTCACGCGGCACGAGCACCCGGCCCTCGTTCCAGGCGGCCGCCACGGGTTGCGCTCGGACGAACTTGTCCGCCACGGCCGGCCGGGCGTCGATATCGAGGCCGTAGTCGCGCGCCAGGAAATCGACGATGCCCTGCTCGGTGCCGTGGACGTGGGCCGTGATGGTAGCCCGGTAGCGCCGCTGGTACTCCCGCAGCGTCGCGCCGAACTGCGGCGCCTCTACCTGGTGCCGGGCCACATCCAGCACGTAGTAGCGGCCCTCGTGCTCCGCCAGGGCCACGACCACCGAGTAGTCGGCGTAGGTGCGGGAGGTGTAGGCAAAGTCGGCGCCCAGCGCGACCCGGTAGCCGGCGCCCGGCGCGTCGGCGTCCTCGTAGAACCAGGCGTCGCGGAACACCGCCCCGCCCCGGGCCCGCGGCCGGCCCTGGTACAGGCTGGCCCAGGTGTACTCGCCCACCTGCGCTTTGATCGCGAGGAGCTTGTCCACCGGCCAGCGCTCCGGCCACAGCGCCTCCCCTGGCGCCCGACCCAGCGGGTCATCCTCCTCGGCGATGGCCGGCAGCCGGACCTCGTCCCACCCCTGGGCGATCAGCCGACCGGCCAGATCGTCCGGATGCCAGCGGGTCTGCACCACGATGGCGCTGCCGCCCGGCTCGATACGGGTGTAGGCCACGTCGTTGAACCACTCCCAGGTTCGCTCCCGGTACGTAGCCGACTCGGCCTCCAGGCGGTTCTTGACCGGGTCGTCTACCAGCAGGATGTTCACGCCGTGGCCGGTGAGCGGCCCCCCAATGCCGGTGGCGAGCAGCCCGCCGCCCTGGGGCGTGCGCCACTCCTCCAGCCGCGCCGCATCGGCCGCGATCTCGACGCCGGCTGCCTCGGCGATCCACCGAGCGCGCCGCGACTTGGAGCGCGCGAACTCGACGGCGTAGCTGACGTAGCCGATGACCAGCTCCGGGTTACGGTGGAGGTGGTAGGCGATCGCATGCAGGACCGTCTCGGTCTTGGCGTGGCGGGGCGGAGTGGTCAATACGACGCGCAGCGGCTCACTGGCGGCCCGCTCCAACATGTCGATGACCGGCCCGAGGTGGCGGGGCGCGACGTAGCGCGGCGAGACAGCCGGGATGAACCCCAGCAGCCCGCCGGCGTCGCCATCCCCGGCGTCAGGCCGTACGGCGGGCAGCGTCGATGGGAACCACCGTTCCAGCCGCCGCGTCATGGCGTCGATGCGCACCAGCGAGTCGAGCATCAATCACGTCCCGCGCAAGAAGCGCCTCACTCAGGAGCTTGAATGCGCCAGCCACCGCGTGCACGTGCTCCGGATTTGTCGGGCTCATCTCCTCGGCCGCCCGCCCGAGGAACTCAGCGGCCCTCCGGAGCGACTCAGTAGCTGCGCCAACCCAGGCGCGCTCGAGATCGGCCTTTTTAACAGCGACAATTGCCGCCAAATCGGGGTCACGGTCCAGCTGCGCCCTCCACCGCTGTACCGTGCGCACACTCACCCCATGCCGCTCCGCCGCCACGCTGTCGGTAGTCAGCGCGGCCTCGGCCAGCACGACAGCAGCCCGTTCGCGGTTGAAGCGATTCATGACTGCCCCACAAACGAAAACACCCCCAGCGGTATTGCCACCGGGGGAACACCCACACTACGTATTCTGTTGCGTCTAGTATAGCATCCTGGCCGTTATGCCGCGCGGGGCAAACGAAACTTGACCCAATTCCCGCATTGTGGGCATTCCGCCCCGTGCCGCCCGTCACGCTCGACCCAGACGCGGGCTGGCGTCGTGACGAACACGACCGCCCCGCCGGGTGTGCGTTGGGCGATCACGCACCCACACGCCCGGCACTCGATCCGCTCATGCTCCGGCTGCCCGGCCGCCAACGGGATTGGCCTCATGCCGCCTCCTCACCGCCGCCGCTTCCACCGCATGACGGGTCACGGGAATCTCCTTACAGTCGCCTCCCGATCCACGACGCCAGCCACGCCACCGCCCAGCTCACCAGCACGCCGACGAAGAACCCTGCCCAGGAGGCGTAGAAGGCCGCCCGCC
>JADGHA010000373.1 GCA_019689695.1 Micromonosporaceae bacterium
TCGGCCAGCTCCACCATCCTGGCGGCCACCCCGCGGGCGTGGTCGCGCAGGTACAGCCGCAGGTCGGTGGCGACCTGGTCGTTGCGCGACCGGCCCGCGTGCAGCTTGCCGCCGAGCGAGCCGATGCGCTCGATCAGGCCGCGTTCCAGGGCGGTGTGCACGTCCTCGTCGTCGACCGTGGGGCGGAACTCGCCCGCCGCGCAGGCCGACTCCAGGTCGTCCAGCGCGGCGAGCATCCGTCCCAGCTCGTCCGCGTCGAGCAGGCCGGCCCGGGCCAGCACCCGCGCGTGCGACCGGGAGGCGGCCAGGTCGTACGGGGCCAGCCGCCAGTCGAACTGCACGCTCACCGACAGCCGGGCCAGCGCTTCCGCCGGCCCGCCGCGGAACCGGCCGCCCCACAGCCGGTGGGGATTCTGCTGAGCGGTCACACTCATTTCATATCAACCGGACAGCCGCGCGTCGCGGGCGGCGGCCAGCCGGCTGGGCAGGCCCCACAGCTGTACGAAGCCCTTGGCCAGCGACTGGTCGAAGGTGTCACCGGTGTCGTAGGTGGCCAGGCCGAAGTCGTACAGGCTGGCCTCGGAACGCCGGCCGGTGACCACTGCCCGGCCGCCGTGCAGGGTCAGCCGCACCTCGCCGCTGACGTGCTTCTGGGACTGGTCGATGAACGCGTCCAGCGCCTGCTTGAGCGGCGAGAACCACAGCCCGTCGTAGACCAGCTCGCCCCAGCGCTGGTCCACGCCGCGCTTGAACCGGGCCAGATCCCGCTCCACCGTGACCGCCTCCAGCTCCTGGTGGGCGGTGATCAGCGCGATCGCGCCGGGCGCCTCGTACACCTCGCGGCTCTTGATGCCGACCAGCCGGTCCTCCACCATGTCCAGCCGGCCCACGCCGGCCGCGCCGGCCCGCTGGTTGAGCGCGACGATCACCTCGTACGGCGTGTGCGTCTCACCGTCGACCGCCACCGGCACGCCGGCGTCGAAGGTGATGACCACCTCGTCCGGCTCGTGGTCCGCCGCCGGGTCCGAGGTGTACGCGTACAGGTCCTCGATCGGCGCGTTCCAGATGTCCTCCAGGAAGCCGGTCTCCACCGCGCGGCCCCACAGGTTCTGGTCGATGGAGTACGGCGAGGAGTGCGACACGTCGATCGGCAGCCCCTTGTCCTGGGCGTACGCGATGGCCTTGTCCCGGGTCCAGGCGAAGTCCCGGGCCGGGGCGAGCACTTTCAGGTCCGGCGCCAGAGCGCCGATACCCACCTCGAACCGCACCTGGTCGTTGCCCTTGCCGGTGCAGCCGTGGGCGACGATGGTGCCGCCGTAGGTGCGGGCCGCGGCCACCAGGTGCTTGACGATCAGCGGCCGGCTGAGGGCGGAGACCAGCGGGTAGCGGTCCATGTAGAGCGCGTTGGCGCGCAGCGCGGGCAGGCAGAAGTCGGCGGCGAACTCCTCCCGCGCGTCGACCACCACGCTCTCCACGGCGCCGCAGGACAGCGCCCGCTTGCGGATGACGTCGAGGTCCTCGCCGCCCTGGCCGACGTCGATTGCGACCGCGATCACCTCGGCGCCGGTCTGCTCGGCCAGGTAAGGGATGGCGACCGAGGTGTCCAGCCCCCCGGAGTACGCCAGAACAACCCTGTCGGTCACGATTGGGTCTCCTTCACAGCATCGTCAGTACGGGTCTCCGGCTGGCCGCTACGCGCCCAGTCGGACAGCTTCTCGGCGAGGGCGGCCCCGCCGGCCGGGTCGCGGGCGACGACGAGGATGGTGTCGTCGCCGGCGATGGTGCCCACCACCTCCGGCAGCCCGGAGCGGTCCAGCGCGCTGGCCAGGAACTGGGCGGCGCCCGGCGGGGTGCGCAGCACGGCCAGGTTGCCACTGGCGTCAGTGTTGGTGAGCAGCTCGCGCAGCAGCCGGACCAGCCGGGCCGGAGCCTGCTCGGCCGGGCGCAGCGGCGGGCGGCCCTCCTCCGGGATGAAGTAGACCGCCGGGCCGCCGTCGGTGCCGCGCACCTTCACCGCGCCCAGCTCCTCCAGGTCCCGGGACAGGGTCGCCTGGGTCACGTGGATGCCATCGGCGGCGAGCAGGTCGGCCAGCTCGGTCTGGGAGCGAACGGGCTTGTCCCGGACCAGCGCCGCGATCCGCGCGTGGCGGGCGGTCTTGCTCGTCGGGCCGGTCACCGTTCGCCTCCCATCAGCCAGGCCAACAGCGCCTTCTGCGCGTGCAGCCGGTTCTCCGCCTGGTCGAACACCGCGCTGTGCGGACCGTCCATCACCTCGTCGGTGATCTCCTCGCCGCGGTGGGCGGGCAGGCAGTGCAGCACCACCACGTCCGGGTCGGCCGCGGCGAGCAGGTCCTTGTTGACCTGGTACGGCCAGAACGGGGTGGACCGGTCCAGCCCGTCGCCCTCCTGGCCCATCGACGTCCAGGCGTCGGTCGCCACCACGTGCGCCCCGTCGACCGCCTCCCTCGGGTCGCGCAGCACCTGCACCGATCCCCCGGTCCAGGCCGCGACCTCGGCGGCGCGGGAAACCACCGCCGGATCCGGGTCGTGACCGAAGGGGCCGGCGACCCGCACGTGCATCCCCGCCGCCGCGCCGGCGAGCAGGTAGGAGTGGGACATGTTGTTCGCCGCGTCACCCACGTACGCGAGGACCCGCCCGGCGGTGCCGCCGCACCGTTCCCGCACCGTGAGCAGGTCGGCGAGCAGCTGGCAGGGGTGGAAGCCGTCGGTGAGCGCGTTGACCACGGGCACAGCCGAGGCGGCGGCGAGCGCGGCGAGCCGCTGGTCGGAGAAGGTGCGGATGACGATCGCGTCCACGTACCGGGAGAGCACCCGGGCGGCGTCGGTGATGGTCTCGCCGCGCCCGAAATGGGTGCCCTGCGCGTCGATCACCACCGGGTGGCCGCCCAGCTGCGTGATGCCCACGTCGAAGGAGACCCGGGTGCGCAGCGACTGCTTCTCGAAGATGACCGCCACGGACTTGCCGGTGAGCGGTCCCCGCTCGGCGGATCCGCCGCCCCGCCCGGCCTTCATGGCGGCGGCGAGGTCGAGGACGGCGGCCTGCTCGGCCGGGCTCAGGTCGTCGTCGCGCAGGAAATGCCGTGTCACGACACGGACTCCAGCGCGGACGGCAGGGCGGTGAGGAACGACTCGGCCTGCTCGGCGGTGAGGACCAGCGGTGGCGCGAGCCGGAGCACGTCCGGCTGCGCGGCGTTGGCGAGGAAGCCCCGGTCCCGCAGGGCGGCCACCACGCCCGGCGCGACCGCCTGCCGCAGCACCACGCCGAGCAGCAGGCCGGCACCGCGGACGCCGGCCACGAGCGGATGGTCCAGCGCCTCGATCCCCTGGCGCAGACGCTCGCCGAGCCGCTTGACGTGGTCCAGCAGCCCGTCCGCGGCGATGGTGTCCAGCACAGCCAGCGCGGCCGCGCAGCAGACCGGGTTGCCGCCGAACGTGGAGGCGTGCATGCCGGCGGCGAGCAGGTTTCCCGCCGCGCCGAAGGCGACCAGCGCGCCGATCGGCAGGCCGCCGCCGAGCCCCTTGGCCAGGGTGATCGCATCCGGCACGATGCCCTCGGCCTGGAAGGCGAACCAGTGGCCGGTCCGCCCGATGCCGGTCTGCACTTCGTCGAGGACGAGCAGCGCGCCGTGCCGGGAGGCGATCTCGCGAGCGGCGGCGAGGTAGCCGGCGGGCGGCACCACGACGCCGGCCTCCCCCTGGATCGGTTCGAGGATCACCATCGCCGTCGCCGGCGTCACCGCCGCCTCGAGAGCCGCCACGTCGCCGTACGGGATGTGCGTCACCTCGCCGGGCAGTGGGCGGAACGGGTCGGACTTGGCCGGCTGCCCGGTCAGCGCCAGCGCCCCCATGGTCCGGCCGTGGAAGCCGCCCTCCGCCGCCACGATGTGCGTGCGGCCGGTGCACCGGGAGAGCTTGAACGCGGCCTCGACCGCCTCCGCTCCGGAGTTGGTGAAGAAGACCTTGCCGGCGGCGCCGGCGAGGGCGAGCAGCCGCGCCGCCAGCTGCACCGGCGGCTGCGCGGCGTACAGGTTGGACACGTGGCCGAGGGTGGCGATCTGCCGGGTCACCGCGGCGATCACCGCCGGGTGGGCGTGGCCGAGCGCGTTCACCGCGATCCCGCCGAGCATGTCTACATAGGACTCTCCGTCCGCGCCGTAGACCACCGCGCCCTGGCCGCGGGCCAGCGCCAGCCCGGGCTGGCCGAGCGCCGGGCTCATCACCTCGGGCCACTGTTCGAGAATCGGGCGGGAGGCGAGGTCGGGCG
>JADGHA010000374.1 GCA_019689695.1 Micromonosporaceae bacterium
GCCCACCGAGCCGCCGACCGAGGCCGAGCCGGCAAAGCAGCCGGCCACCACCGCACCGTCCCCCCGAAACCCCACCGAGTCGCCCTGGTCGGCCCCGCCCGGACAGGCCAGAGCTAAGCAGACCGGACGGGCCAAGACCGAGAAGACCGGACAGGTCAAAGCCGAGAAGAGCTGACCGTGCAGGGGCGGCCCGGCACCGCACCGGGGCGCCCCATCCGGGTGTCGATCCGTTTGGCTGAGCCAGCCAAGGCAACGGCGCGCTACGTTGGGCTCGTACGACTCAGATACGGAGCGTCACCATGCGCCACCTCGGCTCGCTCCTCCTGGCACTGCTGCTGGCCCCGGCCACCTGGGTGCTCACCGGCATCGGCGTCAGCAAGTTCACCGCGGCCCAGGGCGACCCGGCCGGGCTCGACATCGACCTGGCGGTCGGCCTGGCCGCGGTCCTCGGCGCCGGGGTCTGCTACGCGCTGCTGATCCTGCCCCGGGTCTCCCCGCTCGGGCTGGTGGTGGCCGGGCTGGCCTTTCTGGGCCTGGTCGTCTGGCGGGTCGCCGACCTCGACGCGTTCAACCGGGCCGTTCCCGCGGACTTCTTCGACATCCGGCTCGCCCTGCGTAACCCCGCCGACGGGTACGCGGCGCTGCTCGCCGTGCCCCTGCTCGCCACGCTGTTCAGCACCCGCCGCTGGCGGCGTCACGACCACCCGCCGGCCTGGTACCCGGACCCGGCCCTGCCGGCGTACCAACCGGCCGCCCAGGAGCTGGCAGCCGGACCATCGCTGACCTACCAGCCGTCGCCCTACCCCGGTATCTCGACCGACGAGTACCCGACCGTGCCCGACCTGCCCACGGCCGGCCACCCGCCGCCGTACCAGCAACCGCAGCAGGCGGGCGGCCAGGGCCACAACTGGCCGTTCACCGGCGACACGGGGACGGGGATCACCCGCGGCGGGTGAGCCGGGCGCGCCCGCTCAGGCCGGCTCAGTCCTTCAGCAGCTGCCGGGCCATCACGATGCGCTGCACCTGGTTGGTGCCCTCGTAGATCTGGGTGATCTTTGCGTCCCGCATCATCCGCTCGACCGGGAAGTCACGGGTGTAGCCGTAACCCCCGAGCAGCTGCACGGCGTCGGTGGTGATCTGCATCGCGACGTCGGAGGCGAAGCACTTCGCGGCCGCGCCGAAGTACGTCAGGTCCGGCTCGTCGCGCTCCGAGCGGGCCGCCGCGGCGTACGTCAGCTGCCGCGCGGCCTCCAGCTTCATGCCCATCTCCGCGATCATGAACTGGACGCCCTGGAACTCGGCGACCGGCCGCCCGAACTGCCTGCGCTCGCGCACGTACCGCCGGGAGACCTCCAGCGCACCGGCGGCGATGCCGACCGCCTGCGCGGCGATCGTGACCCGGGTGTGGTCCAGGGTGCGCATCGCGATCCGGAACCCCTCGCCGGGCGCGCCGATCAGGCGGTCGCCCGGGATCCGCACGCCGTCCAGGTAGACCTCCCGGGTGGGTGAGCCCTTGATGCCCAGCTTCTTCTCTGGTGCGCCGAAGCTCACCCCGGGATCGGACTTCTCCACCACGAAGGCCGAGATGCCCTCCTCTGTCGTGGCGAAGACCGTGTAGTACTCGGACTCGCCGGCGTTGGTGATCCAGCGCTTGGTGCCGTGGAGCACCCAGCCGTCCCCGTCGCGGACCGCCCGGGTGGTCATCGACGCGGCGTCGCTGCCGGCCTCCGGCTCGGACAGGCAGTACGAGAACATCGCCTCCCCGCGCGCCACCGGCGGCAGGTACCGGCGCTTGAGCTCCTCCGAGCCGGCCAGCAGCAGCGGCATGGTGCCCAACTTGTTCACCGCCGGGATGAGCGAGCTGGCCGCGCAGGCCCGGGCCACCTCCTCGATCACGATCGCGGTGGCCAGGGCGTCCGCGCCCGCTCCCCCGTACTCCGTCGGGATGTGCGGGGCATGGAAGTCGGCGGCCCGCAGGGCCTCGTACGACGCCTTCGGGAACTCCCCGGTCTCGTCGACCTCCGCCGCATGTGGGGCGACCCGGGCGGCGCACAGCTCGCGGACCGCGTCGCGCACCGCCAGGTGCTCGCCCGTCAACTGGTAGACATCGAACGATCCGCCCGCCGGCATAACCTCTCCTCCCCGGGGCATGATCCCGTACGTCACCGCGCCAAGCACTACGATACTGATCGGTAACTTTGAGCGGGCGTGCGGGCAGCCGGCACCCCCTCGGGAGGAGGTGGAGAACGGGGCACCGCGGCGGTCACGGCCGCGTAGACTGCCCGGCTATCGTCGTCGCGTGACCGCTGCCGCGGGACGCGAGACAACCCCTTCCACCGGACCCGCGCAAATATATAGTCCTTCGATGTCGACAAACCCGGACGCGACGCCGTTGACGCGCCGCCCGTGCGAGCGGAGAGCAGCGTGACCATCCCGTACCCGATCAAGCAGCCCATCCCGGCTCTCGCCTCGGTCACCCCGCCGTCCGGCGCGTCGCGACCACGGCTGGCCTTCCACGGGACCGGGTACCTGGGTGCGACGTACGCGATCTGCTTCGCCGAGCTGGGCTACGAGGTGGTCGGGTTCGATGTGGACGAGGCCAAGATCGCCAAGCTGGCCGGCGGTGAGGTGCCGTTCCACGAGCCCGGCCTGGACGAGCTGCTGCGCCGCAACCTGGCCGCCGGCCGGCTGCGGTTCACCACCGACATCGCGCTGGCCGCCGACTTCGCCGACGTGCACTTCATCTGCGTGGGCACGCCGCAGCGGGCCGACGGGATGGGCGCCGACCTGTCGTACGTGGAGCAGGCGGTCACCCGGCTGGCCCAGCACCTGACTCGCAAGGCGCTGCTGGTCGGCAAGTCCACCGTGCCGGTGGGCACCGCCGAATGGGTGGAGCAGCTGGTCGAGAAGCACGCGCCGGCCGAGCTGGGTGTCGAGGTGGCGTGGAGCCCGGAGTTCCTCCAGGAGGGGTACGCGGTCGAGGACGTGCTGCGCCCCAACCGGATCGTGGTCGGCGTGAAGAGCGAGTGGGCCAACGCCATGCTCTACGCCGTGCACAAGGGCGTGTTCGACCTGGCCGCGACCGAGGACCGCGAGGTGCCCGTGGTGGTCACCGACTTCGCCACCGCCGAGCTGGTGAAGGTGGCGGCGAACGCGTTCCTCGCCACGAAGATCTCGTTCATCAACGCGATGGCTGAGGTGTGCGAGGCGGCCGGCGCGGACGTCACCCAGCTGGCCCGCTCGATCGGCTACGACCCGCGCATCGGCCACCGCTTCCTGCAGGCCGGCGTGGGCTTCGGCGGCGGCTGCCTGCCCAAGGACATCCGCGCCTTCCAGGCCCGCGCGCAGGAGCTGGGGGCCGGGGAGGCGCTGCGGTTCCTGCACGAGGTCGACCTGATCAACCAGCGCCGCCGCACCCGGGTGCTGCAGCTGGCCGCGGAGCTGCTCGGCCGCAAGTCCGGCCCGGCCGGCCCGGACCTGTCCGGCACCCGGATCGCCGTGCTCGGCGCCACGTTCAAGCCCAACTCCGACGACGTCCGCGACGCACCCTCGCTGGCGGTGGCCGCGCTGCTGTTCAAGGCCGGTGCGGACGTGCACGTCTACGACCCGCAGGGCATGGAGAACGCCCGGGCGGCCCAACCCGACCTGGCCTACGAGCAGTCCACTGAGGACGCCGTGCGGGGCGCCGACCTGGTGTGCGTGCTGACCGAGTGGGCGGATTTCCGCAACGCCGATCCAATGGCCCTGGGCGAGCTGGTCGCGGCCCGACGTATTATTGATGGACGTAACTGCCTGGACCCGGCACTGTGGACCCGCGCCGGCTGGGAGTACCGCGGCATGGGCCGCCCGGTCGCCAGCTGACCGCCACCGTGCGGAGTGGCGCGTTGTGAAACCGATGCTCCGCTAGGCATGCTTCGGGGTAGCCCCTGACGGAGGTGCCATGGCGACGTCGCCCTGCGTGTCATGCGGTCGGCCGGTCGACCCGGACGCGCCCTGCCCGTACTGCGGCCATGACCCGCTGGTGACGGAGCTGGCCCGGCTCGACCGGGACATCGCCGAGATGAGCGCCGAGGACGTCCGGCTGCAGAAGGAGCTGAAGGATCTCAGCGCCAGGATGCAGGCGGCGCAGCACCAGCGGGTGTTGCTCTCGTACACCCTCGCCAACGCCCGGCAGCAGCAACAGCGCCGGCGCAACACGCCGCGCAGTGTGTTGCGCAGGCGCCCGACGTCCTGGCCCGGCGCGGGCAGCCGGCGCACCCC
>JADGHA010000375.1 GCA_019689695.1 Micromonosporaceae bacterium
CTCCGCCAGCACCCCTCCGGCCGAGACCTCCCCACCCGGCTTCGCCGCCCGCCCGTACTCCAGGGGCATCTGCCAGCCGCCGAACGCGGCGAACTTGGCTCCCAACGCCTCGTGACGGCCGTGAAGCGGCGAGTGTCTCAGTGCCTGCGTCATGGGTGGGAACCTATCGCGACTCGACGGCATGGTTAGCATCAGCGGGTGACCAAGCCCCTGAAGCTGGCTCTGGTGGACACCGACCCCGCCGAGCTGAAGGTAGATGCCGTCGTCATCGGGGTGCACAGCGGCACACCCCTGCTGCTGGCCTCCGGTGCGGAGAGCGTGACCGCGGCCTTCGACGGCCGGCTCACCGAGACGCTGACCCTGCTCGGCGCGACCGGCACCCCGGGCGAGGTGGTGAAGCTCGCCACCCTCGGCACCATCACCGCCCCGGTACTGGCCGCGGTCGGACTCGGGCCGGAGCCGGCCGGCGCGGCCCCGCCCGCCGAGACGCTGCGCCGGGCGGCCGGGGCGGCGGTGCGCGCGCTCGCCGGGTGCGCCACGGTGGCGCTCGCCCTGCCGGTCCCGGACGACGACGACGGGCCGGCCGCGCTGCGGGCCCTGGCCGAGGGCGCGGTGCTGGGCGGGTACCGCTTCGACGGCTACAAGACCAAGCCCCAGCCGGGCCGGCGGGAGCCGGTCGGCACGGTGAGCGTGCACGTGCCGGACGCCCGGGACCGGGCGGCCAGGGCCGAGCTCGCCCGGGCGGGCGTGGTCGGCGCCGCGGTGACCCGCTGCCGGGACTGGGTGAACACCGCGCCCAACGACCTGCGCCCGCCCGCCTTCGCCGACACGGTGGCCGCGGCCGCCGCGCCGGCCGGGCTGGACGTCCAGGTGCTGGACGAGAAGGCGCTGCGCGCCGGCGGGTACGGCGGCATCCTCGCGGTCGGGCAGGGCTCCGCAGCCCCGCCGCGGCTGGTCCGCCTGGCGTACACCCCGCCCGGCCCGGTGACCCGCCGGGTGGCGCTGGTGGGCAAGGGCATCACGTTCGACAGCGGCGGCCTGTCCATCAAGCCGGCGCAGGGCATGTGGGAGATGAAGTCGGACATGGCCGGCGCGGCAGCGGTCGCCTCGACCGTCATCGCGGCTGCCGAGCTGAAGCTGCCGGTGGCGGTCACCGGGTACCTGCCGATGGCGGAGAACATGCCGTCCGGCACCTCGTACCGGCCGGGCGACGTGGTGACCATGTACAACGGCAAGCGGGTGGAGGTGCTCAACACCGACGCCGAGGGGCGCCTGGTGCTCGGCGACGCGATCGCCCGCGCCTGCGAGGACAACCCGGACTACCTGCTGGAGGTCTCCACGCTCACCGGCGGCCAGGTGGTCGCGCTGGGCAAGCGGGTGGCCGGCGTGATGGGCAGCGAGTCGCTGTGCCAGCGGGTGCACCAGGCGGGCGAGGCGGTCGGCGAGCCGATCTGGCCGATGCCGCTGCCGGAAGAGGTGCGCACCTCGATGGACTCGGACGTCGCCGACATCCTGCAGATCAGCGCCGGGATGGACCGGGCCGGGCACATGCTGCAGGGCGGCATCTTCCTGCGCGAGTTCGTCGCCGAGGGGGTGCCGTGGGCGCACATCGACATCGCCGGCCCGAGCTACCACAGCGGGGAGCCGACCGGGTACCTGACCAAGGGCGGCACCGGCGTGCCGGTGCGCGCCCTGCTCCACCTGCTGGACGAGATCGCTGGTGAAGACCGCGGCGGCGGGCAGTAGTCAGGACTGAGCCTTCTTGCGGCGCTCGTTGTAGTCGCGCATCCGCTTCGGGTAGCCCATCAGCGCCACGTCGTAGATCGGGATGGCCATCCGGTGGGCGAACCGGCGCGCACCCTCGGGGCCGTCGATGCGCCGCCGGGTCCACTCCCCGTCCGACGCGACCAGCAGGATCGTCGTCTCGGTCACGGTGGTGCGCGGCTCCAGGTACGCCTCTACGCCCCGGCGGGTACGGACAAACTGCTCAAGGTGCTCGAGATCGGCACGATCCGCCGGGCGATCCCCGGGCGAGCCTCCAGACTGCCTACGCCGCCGAAACCAGGCCACCGGCGATGCCTCCTTACCAACCACGCCTCTGGCGGCAAGGGTACGTCCCGGCGCAGTGTCTTTGGGCACCCGCCTTGTGTGCTCCGGTTCCACAAGTGACAAGATGGCCGGGTGACCGGTACTTATGACGTCGTTGTCCTGGGTGGCGGCAGCGGGGGTTACGCGACGGCGCTGCGCGCCAGCCAGCTGGGCCTGTCGGTGGCCCTGATAGAGAAGGACAAGCTGGGCGGCACCTGCCTGCACCGCGGCTGCATACCGACCAAGGCTCTGCTGCACGCCGCCGAGATCGCCGACGCGGCCCGCGAGTCGGCCCGGTTCGGCGTCCGGGCGAGCCTGGACGGCATCGACATGGCCGGTGTGAACGCGTACAAGGACGGGGTTGTCGACAAGCTTCACAAGGGCCTGCAGGGCCTGGTCACCGCGGCCAAGGTCAACCTGGTGACCGGCGCCGGCCGGCTGGTCTCCCCGGACACCGTCGAGGTCAACGGCGAGCGGTACACCGGCCGGCACGTGGTGCTCGCCACCGGTTCGTACGCCAAGACCCTGCCCGGCCTCGACATCGACGGAGATCGGGTGATCACCTCGGAGCACGCGCTGCGGCTGGACCGGGTGCCCGCGTCCGCGGTGGTGCTCGGCGGCGGCGTGATCGGCGTGGAGTTCGCCAGCGCGTGGCGCTCCTTCGGGGTGGACGTCACCATCGTGGAGGCGCTGCCCCGGCTGGTCGCCGCCGAGGACGAGGACTGCTCCAAGGCGGTGGAGCGGGCGTTCCGCAAGCGGGGCATCAAGTTCAAGGTCGGCAAGCCGTTCGAGTCGGTGGAGCGCACCGATACCGGGGTACGGGTGACCATCGCCGGCGGCGAGGTGGTCGAGGCCGAGCTGCTGCTGGTCGCCGTCGGGCGCGGCCCCTCCACCGCGAACCTCGGCTACGAGGAGGCCGGGTTGCGGATGGACCGCGGCTTCGTCCTCACCGACGAGCGGCTGCGCACCAACCTGCCCAACGTGTACGCCGTCGGCGACATCGTGCCCGGCCTGCAGCTGGCGCACCGCGGCTTCCAGCACGGCATCTTCGTCGCCGAGCAGATCGCCGGGCTGAACCCGGCGGTGATCGACGAGGCGGGCATCCCTCGGGTCACCTACTGTGACCCGGAGGTCGCCTCGATGGGGCTGACCGAGGCGAAGGCCAAGGAGCAGTACGGCGCGGACAAGGTCCAGACATACAACTACAACCTGGCCGGGAACGGGAAGAGCAACATCCTCGCCACCCAGGGCTTCGTCAAGCTGGTCCGGGTCGCCGACGGGCCGGTGGTCGGCATCCACATGGTCGGCGCCCGGGTCGGCGAACTGATCGGCGAGGCACAGCTGATCTACAACTGGGAGGCGTTCCCCGACGAGGTCGCCCAGCTGATCCACATGCACCCCACGCAGAGCGAGGCGATCGGCGAGGCGCACCTGGCGCTGGCCGGCAAGCCGCTGCACGCGCACGCCTGACCCACCCGTAAGTCCTTTAAGGAGAGAAGTTCAGATGCCGGTATCGGTCACCATGCCGCAGCTCGGGGAGAGCGTCACCGAAGGCACCATCACCCGGTGGCTGAAGCAGGAGGGCGACCGGGTGGAGGCCGACGAGCCGCTGCTCGAGGTGTCCACTGACAAGGTGGACACGGAGATCCCCTCGCCCGCCGCCGGCGTGCTCACCCGGATCCTGGTCCCGGAGGACGAGACCGCCCCGGTGGGCAGCGAGCTGGCCGTCATCTCGGGCGAGGACGAGGCCCCGCAGGCCGCCCCCGCGCCGGCCGCGGCCGCCCAGGAGGTGCCGCCGCAGCAGCAGGAGGCGGCACCCCCGCAGCAGCCGGCTCCCCAGCAGGCGCCGTCGCAGCCGGAGCCCGCGCCGGAGCCGGCCGCGCAGCAGGCCGGCGCGCCGGGCGCAGGCGCCGGCCAGGGCCAGACCACGCCGGTACGCATGCCGGCGCTGGGCGAGAGCGTCACCGAGGGCACGGTCACCCGCTGGCTCAAGCAGGTCGGCGACCAGGTCGAGGCGGACGAGGCGCTGCTGGAGGTCTCCACCGACAAGGTGGACACGGAGATCCCGTCGCCGGCGGCCGGGACGCTTGTGGAGATCAAGGTGCGGGAGGACGAGACCGTCCCGGTCGGCGCCGCCCGCGCGGTGCTCGCCGCGCCCGGCGC
>JADGHA010000376.1 GCA_019689695.1 Micromonosporaceae bacterium
AAATACCCGCCAAATACGCCCTTTTTTGGGGCAAAACACCGGCAAGATCGCGGAGAAAGGGGGGTGGTGGTCAGGTTTCGGAGAGCTTGGCCAGGTAGGCGGCGAGGGCCTCGTACGACTCGCGGGCGCCGTTTTCCATGCCGGAGGAGACCATGCCGTCGCGCTCCTCCTTTGTGTCGAACCGAATGACGCTGGTGACCGTCGTCTTGCCGTCGTGCTCCGTCAGCTCAAGGGTCTCCACGCACACGTGGCCGGGCATACCCTCGAACTCGAAGGTCTGCACGATCCGCTCCGGTGGCTGGATCTCCCGGTACTCACCGCGGAACGCGTACTGCTGGCCGTCCGGGGCGTGCTCGACGAAGCGGTAGGTCCCGCCCGGACGGAAGTCCAGCTCGCAGTCGAGCGGGTTGCCCCGGCCCCACCAGTGCTTGAGGTGCTCGCATTTCGTGTGCGCCTCGAAGACGAGCGCGCGCGGCGCATCGAACACGCGCACCATCTTGATCTCCAGGTCGGACGGCAGGCTCACCGTCAGGTTGTCGCTCATCTCACTCCTCCTCCTGTTGCGCTTGGTCCTTCTGAAGCCGTTTCACGTACTCGTCGAGCCGGTCGTAGCGCTCTTCCCAGAACCGCTGGTAGCGGGCGATCCACTCGGCGACCTCGCGCAGCGGTCCCGGGTCGAGGCGGCACGGCCGCCACTGCGCCGCCTTGCCGCGGGTGATCAGCCCGGCGCGCTCCAGCACCTTCAGGTGCTTGGAGACGGCCTGGAGGCTGATCGGGAACGGCTCGGCGAGTTGGTTGACCGTCGCCTCGCCCTCGGCGAGGCGGGCCAGGATGGCTCGCCGGGTCGGATCGGCGAGGGCGCTGAACACTTCGCTCAGCTGGTCCACCGCTCCGCCTCCTCAACCGCTCGGTTAATCAACCTCTAGATTGAATATGGCAGGTACGGGACCTCCCGTCAACCCGGGCAGAAAGGAGCCCTCTGGCCAGCGAAGCCGAGGGGGTCAGCGGCGCCGCGCGCGGGGGCGACCGTAGATGAGCCCGATCGCCTTGGCGATCAGGTCGGCATGCCGGGCCGTACGGTCGAACGTGGTCGTGGGCAGCAGCGATGGCGCCCGGCGGCGGGTGATCGCCTTCGCCCGGGCGAACTCGCGCAGCCCGTCCGCGCCGTGGACGCGCCCGAAGCCGGAGTCACCGACCCCGCCGAAGGGCAGTGTGGACACTCCAACGAAGACGATGGTCGAGTTGATCGCGGCCATTCCGGAGCGCAGCCGGCGGGCGATCTCCAGCGCCCGCCGCCGGCCGAAGACCGCGCCACCCAGCCCGTACGGCACGGCGTTGGCCAGCCGCACCGCCTCCTCGGCGTCGCGGACCTTCTTGATGGTCAACGTCGGGCCGAAGGTCTCCTCGCGGACCGCCGCCGAATCCTCCGGCACGTCGACCAGGATGGTCGGCTTGACGTACGGGGGCTGCACCGCGTGGGGCCCGCCGAGCACCGCTTTGCCGCCGCGCTGGAGGGCGTCGGCGATGTGCCGGCGGATGACGTCGAGCTGGCCGGGCATGGTGATCGGGCCGATGTCCGCGCCGTCGCCGTCGCCGACCGTCAGCCGGCTCGCACGATCCACCACTTTGGACACGAACGCGTCGTAGACGGACTCCACGGCGTACACCCGCTCGATGCCGATGCAGGTCTGGCCGGCGTTGGTCAGGCCGCCCCAGACGCACGCCTCGGCGGCGGCGTCCAGGTCGGCGTCCGCGTCGACGATCATCGCGTCCTTGCCGCCCGCCTCGATCACCACCGGGGTGAGGTTCTCGGCGCAGGCGGCCATCACCTTCCTCGCCGTGGCGGTGGAGCCGGCGAAGGCGAGCTTGTCGACGCCGGACCGGCACAGCGCCGCCCCCACGTCGCCCAGCCCGTACACCGCCTGGAGGACCGGCTGCTCGGGGACCACCTCGGCGAACGCGTCGACGAGCCACTTGCCGACCGCGGGGGTGTACTCGCTCGGCTTGAGCACCACGGCGTTGCCGGCGGCGAGCGCGTAGGCCGTGGCGCCGAGGGGGGTGAGCACCGGGTAGTTCCACGGGCCGATGACGCCGACCACGCCGAGCGGCTGGTACTCCAGGAAGGCGGAGTGCTCCAGCACGACCAGCCGGGAGCGCATCCGGCGCAAGCCGAGCACGCGCTTGGCGTGGCGCGCGGACCAGTCCACATGGTCGATGGCGGCGGCGACCTCCACGATCGCCTCGACCTCCGGCTTGCCGCCTTCGGCGTTCATCAGGGCCGCGAGCTCGCGGATGCGGGTGGCCAGCAGCGCGCGCCACCGGAGCAGCCGCTCCCGGCGCCCGCCGAAGCCGAGCCCGGCCCACCACACGGCGGCCTCGCGGGCCCGGGCCACCACCGCGGCGACGTCCTCGGGCGGGGTGACCGGGAACCGGCCCACCTCGGCGCCGGTGGCCGGGTTGGTGGAGACGAGCCGGCCGTCCTCGATCACCGGGGCGCCGGGCACGCGGGTCGTCTGGGGAGCCATAGCGGCAACTTACTATCGAGTAACGTCCGGGCGCTAGAATCGGCCGGTGCTGGAGCAGATCGTGAACGTTGGCGTGGTCGGGCTGGGCACCATGGGTGCCGGGATCGTGGAGGTGTTCGCCCGTAACGGCCTGAACGTGGTCGCCGTCGAGGTGGACCAGCCGGCCCTGGAGCGCGGGCAGGCCAACCTCGCCGGCTCCACCGACCGCGCGGTGGCCAGGGGCAAGCTGACCGAGGCCGACCGGGACGCGCTGCTGGGCCGGGTGCGCTTCGCGGTCGGCCTGGCCGCGCTGCGCGAGGTCGACCTGGTGGTCGAGGCGGTCCCCGAGCACCTGGACCTGAAGCGGCGGATCTTCGCCGAGCTGGACCACATCTGCAAGCCGACCGCGATCCTCGCCACCAACACCTCCTCGCTGAGCGTCACCGAGGTCGCGGCCGCCACCCGCCGGCCGGGACAGGTCATCGGGCTGCACTTCTTCAACCCCGCCCCGGTCATGAAGCTGGTCGAGGTGATCAGGACCGTGGTCACCGCCGACCGCGTGGTCGCCGACGCGCAGGCGCTCTGCGCCCGGCTCGGCAAGGTGGCGGTGACCGTCGCGGACCGGGCCGGGTTCGTCGCCAACGCGCTGCTGTTCGGCTACCTGAACCAGGCGGTCGCGATGTACGAGGCGAAGTACGCCACGCGGGAGGACATCGACGCCGCGATGCGGCTCGGCTGCGGGCTGCCGATGGGCCCGCTCGCGCTCATGGACCTCATTGGACTCGACACCGGGTACCAGATCCTCGACACGATGTACCGCCGCGGCGGCCGGGACCGCCGGCACGCGCCTGCCCCGCTGCTCAAGCAGATGGTCACCGCCGGGTTGCTGGGGCGCAAGTCGGGCAAAGGCTTCTACACGTACGCCAAGCCTGGCTCCTCGGCGGTCGTATCGGATGACCTGACGCCAACCTCTTCCCAAGTGGACAGTGGACGACCGGTGTCGAAGGTCGGGGTTGCCGGTGAGGGGGCGCCGGCCGCCGATATGGTCGAGGCCCTCACCAAGGCTGGGTACGACGTGGCCCGCGGTTCGCCGGCGGAGCTGTCCGATGTGGATCTCGTGGTGGCGGCGACGGTGGACACGCCGGTCGTCGAGTGCGCGATGGGCACCGGCCGCCCGGCCGACGTGGTGGGGCTGCACCTGGTCAACGGCGTGGCCGAGGTGGTCCACACGGTCCGCACCGCGCCGGAGGCGGTCGCCGCGGCCCGGTCGGTCGCCGCCCAGCTGGGCCGCACGCCGGTGGTCTGCCCGGACCGGGCCGGCTTCCTGGTGGACGCGCTGCTGTTCCCGTACCTCAACGACGCGGTGAAGATGGTGGACGCGGGGTACGCCACAGTGGACGACATCGACAACGCCATGAAGCTGGGCTGCGGCTACCCGGCCGGCCCGTTCGAGGTGCTCGACGAGGTCGGGCTGGACACCGCCCTGGCCCGGCAGCGCCAGCTCTACCGCCAGCTGCGCGAGCCTGGGCTGGCCCCGGCGCCGCTGCTGGAGCAGATGGTCACCGCCGGCTACCTGGGGCGCAAGGCCGGACGCGGGTTCCGTTCGTACGCTTGACGGGTGAGCCCGCGCCGCAACCACCCCCGCCGCGGCGGCGCCCCCCCCCCCCCCC
>JADGHA010000377.1 GCA_019689695.1 Micromonosporaceae bacterium
GCCGGGAGCGAGTTGGAGGTGGGCGGCGGCGGCCGGGGTGATGTCCGCGGCCGCGGCGATGGGGCCGGCGAGCTGGACGCGCAGGTTGTCGCCGTGGCGTTGCAGGCCGGTGACGGTGGCGGGCCAGGTGTTGCGAGGGCTGCCGTCGGGTTGGTGTGGGTGCAGCGCGACCGCGGTGGGTGGGAAGGCGACGAACGCGTCGCCGTGCAGCGGGTCGGCGACGGACAGACTGAAGTCGTCGCTCAAGTGGATGGTGTGGCCGTCGGCCTTGCCGCGGTACAGGTTGAGGCCGACCAGGCGGGCGACGTAGTCGGTGCGAGGTTGGGCGGTGATGGTGGCCGCGTCGCCCTCCTGTACGAGGTGCCCGTCTTCGATGATGAGCAGCCGGTCGGCGAGTACCAGGGCGTCCAGGGGGTCGTGGGTGACCAGCAGCGTGGCGCCGGGGTGCTCGGTGAGGTGGCGGTGCAGTTCGGCGCGGGTGTCCAGCCGGGTGCGGGCGTCCAATGCGGCCAGTGGTTCGTCCAGCAGCAGGAGGAGTGGGTCGACGGCCAGGGCGCGGGCGAGCGCGACCCGTTGGGCCTGCCCGCCGGAGAGCTGCCGGGGTTTGCGCCGGGCGTGCTCGTGCAGGCCGACCCGGGCCAGCCAGTCGGCGGCGCGGTGCCGGGCGGTGCGCCGGTCGACGCCGTGGCGGCGGGGTCCGAAGGCGACGTTGTCCAGTGCGGTCAGGTGGGGGAAGAGCAGGTAGTCCTGGAATACCACGCCGATCGGGCGGCGTTCGGTTGGTGTCCACAGGCGACGGTCCGGCCGGTCGAGGTCGCGGCCGGCCACGGTGATGTGACCGGCGGACAGGGGTTGCAGACCGGCGAGGGCGCGCAGCGTGGTGGTCTTGCCGGCGCCGTTCGGGCCGAGCAGGCCGACCACCTCGCCGGCGTCGATCCGCAGCCGCAGATCGAGGCGGAACGAGCCGCGGTCCACGACCAGGTGGGCGTCGAGGATCGGCCCCGACGCGGGCTCGATGCGGACATCGGTCATGGCGCGGTGAGCCATTTGTCGCGCAGGGCGGCGAGGATGGTGACGGAGACGGTGAGCAGGATCAGGCTGAGCACGATCGCGGCCTGCAGGTCGGTCTCCAGCGCGAGGTACACGGCCAGCGGCATGGTCTGGGTACGGCCGGGGAAGTTGCCGGCGAAGGTGATGGTGGCCCCGAATTCACCCAGCGCCCGGGCCCAGCCCAGCACGGCGCCGGCGGCGATGCCGGGCGCGACCAGGGGAAGGGTGACGTGGGTGAAGGTGGTCCACCGGCCGGCGCCCAGGGTGGCGGCGGCCTCCTCGTAGCGGGTATCGGCGCCGCGCAGCGCGCCTTCGACGGCGATGACGAGGAACGGCATGGCCACGAAGGCTTCGGCGACGATGACGCCGGTGGTGGTGAACGGCAGGGTGATGCCGAAGGTGGAGTCCAGCCAGGTGCCGATGATGCCCCGGCGCCCGAACACGAGCAGCAGCGCGATCCCGCCGACCACCGGTGGGAGGACGAGCGGGACAGTGACCAGGGCGCGGACGATGCGGCGGCCGGGGAAATCGACCCGGGCCAGCAGCCACGCCAACGGCACGCCGAGTGCGAGGCAGACGCCGGTGGCGATGGTGGCGGCCTGCAACGACAGCCGCAGCGCGGTGAGCACCTCGGGTTCGGTGAGCCGCCGCGGCAGGGACGTCCACGGCGCGCGGTACACCAGCCCGGCGAGAGGAAGTACGAGGAAGGCCAGTCCGGCTCCTGCGGGCAGCAGCAGCGGTGCCGGCACCCGTTGGGTGCGACGCCGTGGTGGTACAGGCCCCTTGGGCCGTACCGCAGGATCCTGCTCGTCGATGCCGACCATGTCCGTTACGGGGCCTGGAAGCCGGCCTGGGTAAGCACGTTCCTGCCTTTGTCGGACAGCACCCAGTTGAGGAACGCCTGCGCGCCGGCCTTGTTCGGGGCGTTTTTCAGCACGATGATCGGGTAGTCGTTGACGGCACTGGAGGATTCGGGGAACTCGACGCCGTCCACGTCGGACGCAGCGGCCCTGACGTCGGTCCGGTAGACCAGTGCCGCGTCGACCTCGCCGAGAGTCACCTTGGACAGTGCGGCCTTCACGTCCTGTTCCAGGGTGACTGGGGTGACGGTGACGTTCGCCGCGGCCAGGGCCCGCTTCGCGGCCGCCCCGCAGGGGACCTGCTCGGCGCAGAGGGCGACCTTCACGTCCGGCTTGGTCAGGTCGGTCAGGCCGGTGATGCCCTTGGGGTTGCCCTTCGGTACCGCGATGACGAGCTGGTTGCGTACGAACGTGGCCGGTGTGCCCTCGCCGTTGCCGGCGTCGGTGACGGTCTTCATGTTGGCCGGGGCGGCCGAGGCGAACACGTCCGCGGGCGCACCCTGGTTGATCTGGTTGGCCAGGGCGGAGCTGCCGGCGAAGTTGAAGGTCACCTTCGTGCCGGGGTTGGCGGCCTCGAAATCCTTGCCGATCTGGGTGAACGACTCGGTCAGTGACGCTGCGGCGAACACCGTCACGGTGCCGGACACCGCGGCGGAGCGGGCGCCGCCGGTCGTTGCCGCGCCCGAGCCGGTGTCGCTGTCGCCGTCGCCGCAGCCGGCCGCGCCCACCACCAGTACCGCGGCCAGCCCGGCCAGCGCAGCGCGGATCCCGTATCTCGTCACGAACCGGTCCTCCCTCTGTGCGCCGCGGTGGGCCGCTCCACCACCACAGCGGTCGACTTGACCACTGCCACGACCACCGACCCGACCTGCAGGTCCAGGTCCTCCACGGCCTCGCGGCTCATCAGAGACACCAGCCGGAACGGTCCGGCCTGGATGTCCACCTGCGCCATCACGGTGTCCTTGACGACGGCGGTCACGATGCCCCGCAGCCGGTTACGTGCCGACGAAAAGTCCGCACGTTCGTCCGGCTCGGCGGCGAGGGTGCGCACGAACCCGGCCAGCTCCACCCCGTCGATCACCCGGTGACCGTGCTCGTCCCGCACCGCCGCCAGCCGCCCGGTATCGACCCAGCGGCGGACCGTATCAGGGCTGACTCCCAGCAGCTCGGCGGCCTCACCGATCCGAAACACCGTCACACGAGCACCCTACCGTTGTGCATGTGCGATGGGAACTAGCCATTTACCCTCGCGTCCTCGGCATCTCTAGCGATCAAGACGTCGCAACTGCATGATGGTGGGCATGCCGGGCCACCCGCCGGGACCAGCAGCGCACGTCCTCACCGACGAGCAGAGCCGCCGCTGGGGCGAGATGCTGGGCAACCTCGCCAGCGCGCTGCCACCCGACGCGGTCACGGTGATCATCGACGGCGACGACGCGCACACCGCCCGCGTCGCCGACCGGCTCGCCGCCACCCTGCAGGCGGCCGGACGACCCAGTGCCCGCCTCACCGAGGTCCCACCTCTCGCGGACGGCTGGCGCGTGGACCGCACCCGCGGCACGGTCGTGATCGCCGACGGCCCGCGCTGGCGCGAGCACCCGCCCACCGGGCAGTGGGACGTCGTGGTCTGGCTGCTCACTCCGCCGAACGGCCCACCCACCGATCGGGGCAACGACGCCGACATCGTCGTCGACCTGCGCGATCCAACCTGGCCGGTGATCCGCCACATCACCGCCCGGCTGAGCCACCACAGCCGCTGGTACATCAGCGAATCCCGGGCGTTCTTCGCCACCCGCGCCGCCACCTGGGACACCAAGTACGGCGACGATCTGCCCGCCTACACCGCCGCCGTCACCGAGGCCGACATCCGCAAGGGCGGCGTCGCCGTCGACGTCGGTTGCGGCACCGGCCGGGCGCTACCCGCCCTCCGCGGCGCCGTGGGACCCAGCGGCGTCGTCCTCGGCATCGACCTCACTCCGCAGATGCTCGCCGCCGCCGCTCCGCGCGCCCGCGACAGCCACGCCGGACTGCTGCTGGCCGACGCCCGGCACCTACCCCTCGCCGACGCGAGCGTCGACGCCGTGTTCGCCGCCGGACTCATCACCCATCTCCCCGACGTCGTCGCCGGGCTTGCCGAACTCGCCCGCATCACCCGCCCCGGCGGCCGGCTCGTCCTGTTCCACCCCACCGGCCGGGCGGCCCCCCCCCCCCGCCCCCGCCCCCCCCCGCCCCCCCCCCCACCCCTC
>JADGHA010000378.1 GCA_019689695.1 Micromonosporaceae bacterium
GAATACCACTGTGACATGGGGGTAAGCCTGACGCATCTCATGCGATGAGTCAACTGATCTCACATGCTGGGCGGGTAAGGCGGCGTGACCTGGGAGCCTGCCGGGTCGTCCCGCGGAATGGACGGGGATGGCCGGGCGGGCGGCGGACCGCCCGCGCCGGTGCCACACTGGCGACATGCCTGAGCTGCGGTCGAGGACCTCCACGCACGGCCGGACCATGGCCGGTGCCCGCGCGCTGTGGCGGGCCACCGGGATGACCGAGAACGACTTCGGTAAGCCGATTGTGGCAATTGCGAATAGCTTCACCCAGTTCGTACCCGGACATGTCCACCTGAAGGACCTGGGCGGCCTGGTGGCCGAGGCGGTGGCCGAAGCCGGCGGCGTGGGCCGTGAGTTCAACACGATCGCGGTGGACGACGGCATCGCCATGGGCCACGGCGGCATGCTCTACTCGCTGCCCAGCCGGGAGCTGATCGCGGACGCCGTGGAGTACATGGTCAACGCGCACTGCGCGGACGCGCTGGTCTGCATCTCCAACTGCGACAAGATCACCCCGGGCATGCTGCTGGCCGCGCTGCGGCTGAACATCCCCACCGTCTTCGTCTCCGGGGGCCCGATGGAGGCCGGCAAGACGGTGGCGGTGGAGGGCGTGGTCCACTCCAAGATCGACCTGATCGACGCCATGATCGCGTCGTCCAACGCGGCGGTCACCGAGGCTCAGCTCGGCGAGATCGAGCGATCCGCCTGCCCCACCTGCGGCTCCTGCTCGGGCATGTTCACCGCCAACTCGATGAACTGCCTCACCGAGGCGATCGGGCTGGCGCTGCCCGGCAACGGCTCCACGCTGGCCACCCACGCCGCCCGCCGGTCGCTCTTCCAGCGCGCCGGGCGGCTCGTGGTGGAGCTGGCCAACCGGTGGTACGGCTCGGACGACGCCTCGGTGCTGCCCCGCTCCATCGCCTCCCGGGCGGCGTTCGAGAACGCGGTCGCCCTCGACGTGGCGATGGGCGGCTCCACCAACACCGTGCTGCACCTGCTCGCCGCGGCCCGCGAGGCGGAGGTGGACTTCGGGGTCGCCGACATCGACGCGATCTCCCGCCGGGTGCCCTGCCTGTGCAAGGTCGCCCCCAACACGCCCCAGTACCACATGGAGGACGTGCACCGGGCCGGCGGCATCCCGGCCATCCTCGGCGAGCTGGACCGCGCCGGCCTGCTGCGCCGCGACGTGCACGCGGTGCACTCGCCCTCGCTCTCCGCCTGGCTGGCCGACTGGGACATCCGCGGTGGATCGCCCACCCCGGAGGCGATCGAGCTGTTCCACGCGGCACCGGGCGGGGTGCGCACGACCGAGCCGTTCTCCACCGAGAACCGCTGGTCCACACTGGACACCGACCCGGTCAACGGGTGCGTCCGGGACGTCGCGCACGCGTACACCGCCGACGGCGGGCTGGCGATCCTGTTCGGCAACCTCGCCCCGGACGGCTGCGTGGTGAAGACCGCGGGCGTGCCCGCGGAGAATCTCACCTTCCGCGGCCCGGCGCGGGTCTTCGAGTCGCAGGAGGCCACGGTCTCGGCCATCCTCTCCGGCGAGGTCGTCGCCGGCGATGTGGTGGTGGTCCGGTACGAGGGGCCGAAGGGGGGCCCGGGCATGCAGGAGATGCTGTACCCCACCTCGTTCCTCAAGGGCCGCGGCCTCGGCCGGGCCTGTGCGCTGGTCACCGACGGCCGGTTCTCCGGCGGCACCTCGGGCCTGTCGATCGGCCACGTCTCCCCGGAGGCGGCCAGCGGCGGGCTGATCGCGCTGGTCGAGGACGGCGACATGATTGAGATTGACATCCCGGCCCGGTCGATCCGGCTGGACGTGCCCGAGGACGAGCTGCACAACCGGCGCGTGGCGCAGGAGAAGCGGGACCGACCGTACACCCCGGTCGGCCGTGACCGGCCCGTCTCGGCGGCGCTGCGGGCGTACGCGTCGATGGCGACCAGCGCCAGCGACGGCGCGTACCGCCGCGTCCCCGAGTAGCCCGGGCAGCGCAGCCCGCGCTCGCCGCCGGGGCCGGCTGGCCGTTGCGCGTCGTAGTCTGCGTGGCATGCCTACGGTTCGGCAGACCACCTACGACATCCTGCGCCAGCACGGGCTCACCACGCTCTTCGCCAACCCGGGATCGACAGAGATCCCCTTCCTGACCGCCATGCCGGACGACTTCCGGTTCATCCTCGGCCTGCACGAGGGCCCGGTGGTCGGCCTGGCGACCGGCTGGGCGATCGGCCGCGACCAGCCCGCGCTGGTCAACCTGCACACCACCGCGGGCCTGGGCAACGCGGTCGGCGCTCTGGCCACCGCCCGGGTCAACCGCGCACCCCTGGTGGTCGTGGTCGGCCAGCAGGACCGCCGGCACCTGGCCCAGGAACCGTTCCTCGCCGGACGGTTGCGCGGCCTGGCCGGGGAGTATCCGGTGTGGACCGATGAGCCGGTCCGCGCGCAGGACGTGCCGGCCGCGGTCGCCCGCGCGGTGCACGAGGCCCGCGCCGGGCGCGGGCCGGCGCTGGTCATCGTCCCGTCCGACGACTGGTCAGCCACGATGGACGGGGTGGCGGAGCTCGCCGCGGCGGCCACGGTCCGTCCGGGCACGGCCGTCGACTCCTCGGCCGTACGGGAGATCACCGCACTTCTCGACCAGGCCCGCTCGCCCGCGCTGGTCGCCGGTGCCGGCGCCGACTCGGCTGAGGGCTGGGCCACCCTGGTGGAGCTGGCGGAACGGCTCGGCGCGCCGGTGTGGCAGGAGGCGTTCAGCGCGCGAGCCGGGTTCCCGCAGGACCATCCCCTGTTCGCCGGGCACCTGCCGCCGGCCCGCTCGCGGCTGCGGCAGACGCTGGCCGGCCACGACGCCGTGCTCGCGGTGGGGGCCCCGGCCTTCCGGCAGTACCTGTACGAGCCGGGACCGCTGGTCGAGCCCGGCACCCGGCTGGCACTGGTCACCGACGACTTCGCGGAGGCTTTCCGCAGCCCGGTGGAGGTCGCCGTGTGCGGGCCGATCGCCCCCGCCTGCCGGTTGCTGGCATCCGCGGTCCGCCGGCGCCCGATGCCCACCACTCCACTGCGGACGGTCACGCCGCCGTCGCCGCCGAGCGAGGGCCAGCCGATGCGCGCGGCCCAGGTCTTCGCGGCCCTGGCCGCCCGGCTGCCCCGGGACGCGGTCGTGGTCGAGGAGTCCCCGTCGAGCAGGCCGGCGTTGCAGGAGCTGGTCCCGGCCCGGCAACCGATGGGGTTCGTCAGCGCGGCTATGGGTGGTCTCGGCTTCGGCCTGCCCGCCGCGCTGGGCATCCGCATGGCCCGCCCCGACCGGCCGGTCGTCGCGGTGCTCGGCGACGGGGCGTCGCTGTGCGGGATCCAGGCGCTCTGGAGCGCCGCGCACTACCGGATCGGCGCGCTGCTGCTGGTGATGGCGAACGGCCGGTACGCCGTGATGGACAGCCTGGCCGAGCGGGCCGGCGGCAAGGTGCCCTGGCCGCCGTTCACGGAGATCGACTTCGTCGGCCTGGCCCGCTCGATGGGCTGCCCGGCGCTGCGCGTCCACGACTACGCCCACCTCGTCGAGCTCTTCGACGAGACGCTGCCCACCCTGGCCGACCGTCCGGACCCCCTGCTGCTCGAAATTCCCGTGCTGCCCGAACCGTACTGACGGCCACCGGCGGACGACCGGTCGTTCGGGCGAACCCCTGCCCGATGTTCGTCTCAGGGGCCCCCTGCCCGATGTTCCTCTCAGGCGGGCCCCTGCCCGATGTCGTTGACGCAGCGCAGGACCGGTGGGGAGGTGAGCAGAGCCGGGTCGAGCGGCGTGCTGGCCCGGACCGTGAAGGTGACCGACTCGCCGGGCAGCAGCGTCACCAGCGCGTCGTCCACTGTGGCTGAAGGGTCCAGGCGGTCGGGGAACAGAGCCAGATCACGCAGGAGGGTCCGGGCGGTCACCGTCACCAGCGCGCCGTCCGGCGCCGCCTCCGCCCGGGCGTCGTACTCCGCCTTCGGGTACGCCAGGTCGCGGTCCTCCGCGAAAAACCACCACGCCCGGTCACCGGTCGCCTCGGCGAGCAGCAGCTCCGCCCGCGGATCCTCCGGGACGGCCACATCGGCCGGCAACGGCACGGTCGCGGCC
>JADGHA010000379.1 GCA_019689695.1 Micromonosporaceae bacterium
GCCGGGGGGGCGGGGCGCGCCCCCCCCCCCCCCCCCCCCCCCCCCCCCACGACCGGCAGCGCCAGGACGGTGGACCCGGTAGGCGTGCCCGCCAAACGAACGGTGAGCAAGCCGGCCCCAGCCCGCCTCAGCCGGCGGCGGCCTTCAGCGCGTCACCCAAAGCGTTGGCCTCGTCCGGCGTCATCTCGACGACCAGCCGGCCACCACCCTCCAGCGGGACGCGCATGACGATGCCGCGGCCTTCTTTGGTGACCTCCAGCGGACCGTCGCCCGTCCGCGGCTTCATCGCCGCCATCTTTTCTCCCCTCAGACTTGACGTCACCCCGGTCGCCCGCGGTGCCGACCAATGATTTTCCCTGATGGACGCCGCCGACCCCAAACCGGCCCGTACGGAATATGACAGAATCTAGCTTATCCCGGACATTGGTGTCACAATGTGCGGTCATGCAGGCACGGTCGGCCCTCTTCGACCTGTACGGCGACTACTTACGCCCCCGCGGCGGGCGTGCCCCGGTCGCCGCCCTGGTCAGGCTGCTGGCGCCGCTGGGCATCGCAGCGCCAGCGGTGCGCACCGCGGTGTCCCGGATGGTGCGCCAAGGGTGGCTCCAGCCGCTCCGGCTGGAGGCCGGACCCGGCTACCTGCTCACCCCCAAGGCGGTCCGCCGGCTGGACGAGGCCGCCGCCCGGATCTACCGGACCGGCAAGGCCGACTGGGACGGCCGGTTCGACCTGATCATCGTCGTGCAGCCGCTGGCCCGGCGGGACCGCCAGCGGCTCGCGGCCAACCTGGCCTTCCTCGGGTACGGCGCCCTGGACGAGCGCACCTGGGTGGCCACCCGGACCGGACCGGATGTCGACCTGGTGCTGGCCGAGGCCGGGGTGGCGTACGAGCGGTTCACCGCCACCCACGCCGCCGGAACGCCGGGCGCCATGCGCCTGGTCCGGCGGGCGTGGGACCTGTCGGCGATCGGCAAGGCGTACGACCAGTTCGTGGCCGAGCTCGAGCCGATGGTCACCGCGATCACCGCGGACAGCGACGACGAGGAGGCGTACGCGGCGCGGTTCCGGCTGGTGCACGCCTGGCGCTCGTTCCTGTTCCGCGACCCGCAGCTGCCGCCCGCCCTGCTCCCCGATGAGTGGCCGGGCACCAGCGCGGCCAGCTTCTTCGACCGGCACGCCGCAAGGCTGCGCCCGGCCGCCGACCGCTATGTGGAACGCTGCCTGGACCACTTCCCCCTCCAGAAGGGCCTGCACCTGTGACTGAACCACTGCTCGTCGACCGCGCCGGCGCGGTCGTCACGCTCACCCTCAACCGGCCCGAATCGCTCAACTCGCTCTCCGTGGAGCTCAAAGAGGCGCTGCGGGACACGCTCGGCTCCCTCGCCGAAGACCCCGACTGCCGGGCGGTGGTGCTCGCCGGCGCCGGGCGCGCCTTCTGCGTCGGGCAGGACCTGCGCGAACACGCCGCCACGCTGGAGTCCGGCTCGGCGACCCCGCTGGCGACCGTGACGGAGCACTACAACCCGCTGGTACGACGGCTGGCCGGGCTGCCGGTACCGGTCGTGGCGGCGGTGCGCGGCACGGCGGCCGGGGCCGGAGCGTCACTGGCCCTGCTCGCCGACTTCCGGATCGGGGGTCCCCGGACCACCTTCCTGATGGCCTTCGCCAATGTC
Source organism: Micromonosporaceae bacterium (assembly GCA_019689695.1). Classification (GTDB taxonomy): domain Bacteria; phylum Actinomycetota; class Actinomycetes; order Mycobacteriales; family Micromonosporaceae; genus JADGHA01. Next base: position 1,674 of record JADGHA010000379.1, read on the forward strand.
GGCCTCGCCGGCGACACCGGCATCTCCTGGTCGCTGCCGCGGCTGGTGGGCCATGCCAAGGCCACCGAGCTGCTCATGCTCGCCGAGCCGGTGGGCGCCGCCGAGGCCCACCGGCTGGGCCTGCTCACCCGGCTGGTCGACGACGACGAGCTGGTCCTGCCCGCCGCCCAGGAGCTGGCCGCCCGGCTCGCCGCCGGCCCGACCGTGGCCTACCGCGCGATCAAGCGGCAGCTCACGGTCAACTCGCTGGTCGAGGCGCTGGAGGTCGAGGCGGAGGTGCAGGCGATCTGCGGCGGCACCGAGGACCACCGGGCCGCGACCGCCGCCTTCCTGGCCAAGCAGCGCCCCACCTTCCACGGCCGCTAGCCCGGCCGGCGGTGAGGGTGAGGAACGCGTACCCGGACGCGCCCCTGCCGCCGGCGTTCGTGCGGGCCTCGGCACGGTACCGCCCTGGCCGACGCGGCGGCGCCCGCCGGGGCTACTCCTCGTCGTCCTCTTCCGGGTCGAGGTTCGCCTCCATGCCGAGGACGTACGCCTGCATCGCCAGCTCCTGGCCGGTTGGCCAGACGAACGCGGGCAGCTCGCTCGGGCCGAGCTCCATGACGTACGTCCAGAACTGCCGCACGGCCTCGGCGGGTGACTCGGCCTCGATCGGCAGGTCCACGCTGACCAGCCAGGTGGAGATCCCCGGCCGGGGACCGATCCGGTCGATGACGGCCCGGTAGGCCGCCGGATCCAGCTTGGTCAGCGCACCGTCGAGGGCGATGTGGTCGGCCGGCTGCGGGTCGTCGAAGAGCCGCCGGGTGTACTCCACGACCGTCGCCGCACCCGTCGCACCCGGCCCGCCAGGCTCCTCGGCACGTACCCGGCCCACGGCGACCACCTGGGGTGCCCCGCCCGCCTTTGCGTCGCACCGGGTCTCACCCACCACCAGCAGCACGTCGTCGCCCGGGGCGGGCCCGCGCAGCCCCGGCAGCTCCACTGTGTCGTAGCGGAACAGCCGCTCGCGGTCGTACCGCTCCTCGGGGATGACAACGGCCCACGCGGTCATCGCCGCCCACCCGCCCCGAGGCCGGTGCCCGCCGGTGGCACGTGGCAGCCGGCGAGGTGGTCGTCCACCATGCCGGTCGCCTGCATCAAGGCGTACGCCGTGGTCGGGCCGACGAACCGGAAGCCGCGCTTCTTCAGCTCCTTCGCCATCGCGGTGGACTCGGCGGTGAACGCGGGCACCGCGGCGCGCGACTCAGGCCGACGCCGGGGCGGCGGCGCGAACGACCACAGCAGCGCGGACAAACCCTCCGGAAGCTCGGCGGCGGCGCGGGCATTGGCGATCGCCGCTTCGATCTTGGCCCGGTTACGCACGATCCCGGGGTCGTTCATCAGGCGATCCACGTCGTCGTCGGTGTAGGCGGCGACGGTCTGGATGTGGAACCGGTCGAAAGCGGTGCGGAACGCCTCCCGCTTGCGCAGTATGGTCAGCCAGGACAGGCCGGACTGGAAAGCCTCCAGCGTGATCCTCTCGTACAGCGCGTCGTCATCCCGGACCGGCCGGCCCCACTCGGTGTCGTGGTAGGCGGTGTACTCCGCGGTGCCTGCACCCCACCCGCAACGGGCCAGCCCATCCACCCCGATGACCAGGTCCGCGTTCGCGGCACCGCCCGCCGGCACCGCCGCAGCAAGCTCGCTCATGGCAGCCGACCCTGCTCGACCAAGCGCGCGAACCGGCGCAACACCTGGGTCAGGCCGAGCTTGGAGCCCGGCCAGAGCACCGGCCACGCCACCCGGCCGGCCACCCCGCCGGGCACATGGAACCATTCGTGCCAGACCACCTGGGTCCGGTCCTCGCCGAGCGGGGTGCACCGCACCACACCCGGGCCGCACAGCACCGGTCCGACGTGGACAACCCGCACCTCGTACGGCGGATCGAGACGGACCACCCGCATCTCGTCCCGCAGCACCGCGGGCCCGACGGTGGTGACCGCCTCGACCACGCTGCCCTCGCCGCCACCTCCCTCGATCACCCGAACCCGGGTGAACGGTATCCACTCGCCCTGCCGGTCCCAGCTGACGAAACCCGCGAACACCTGCGCGGCCGGCGCGTTGACGATCAGGTTCGCGGTGACCTCGCCGGCACCGGGCTGAGCGGCGTCCCGGAGCCGGCCGGCTTCTTCACTGCTCACCGGCGGCTCGGCAGGATCGAGTCGGATTCCGGCTCGTCGGTCGCCGTACCGGGGTCGGTCTCCGCGGCGGCTGTGCCCGGCTCGGTCCCCGCCCCGAGGTCGATCCCTGCGCCGCCGGTGTCAGGGGCGTTCCCGGCGCCGGCGTCGGCTGGCGTGGCCGTCTCGTCGGCCTTCGCGGCGGCCGGCTCGGGCGGCTCGGCGCGCTCCTGGGGCTCTGCGGCGCCGCCCGCCGCCGGCTGCTCGGCCGCCACCGCCGCCGGCCGCGCGGTCGCCGCGCCCGGCTCCTCGATCGCCG
>JADGHA010000380.1 GCA_019689695.1 Micromonosporaceae bacterium
AAGAGAAAATGGCGCGGACCGGCCCCGCGGGCGGCGGCGGGGGTGGGGGGACGACGCGTGTGAGGATGGAACGATGTCGCGTGGTCAGGATCTGTTCACCCTGAGCGATAACGTGACCACCGAGCCGAGTTTCGACACCTCCGTCCGCGGCTACGACAAGAAGCAGGTCGACCGGTACGTCAGGCATGTCGAGGCGGAGGTGGCCACCCTCGCCACCGAGCGCGAGCAGGCGTACGCCCAGGTGCAGGTGCTCACCGGCCAGCTGCAGCAGCTGCGGGTCGAGATGGCCAACATGCGGCAGCGCATGGGTGAGGTCGGCCGCCCGTCGTTCCGCCACCTCGGCCCACGGGTCGGGGAGATCCTCGCGCTCGCCGAGAAGCAGGCCGAGGCGATCCGCGCCCAGGCGCGGGAGCAGGCCGAGGCGGTCCGCGCCCAGGCGCGGGAGCAGGCCGCGGCGGCCACCCGCGACTTCGAACCCGCCCTCGCCGCCCGGCGGGCCGAGGAGGAGCGGGCCGACGAACGGCGCCGGGCGGCGGTGCGGGAGGAGCTGGCCGCCGCCGAGCAGCGGGTCCAGGCGGCCAACGAACAGGCGCGTCGAGTACGCGCGGAGGCGGAAGCCGCGGCGAAGGCGCAGGCCGAGCAGGTGGAGGAACAGCTGCGGCAGCGCAGGGAGCAGGTCGAGCAGGAGCTGCGCCTGCTGCGGACCCGGGCCGAGCACGAGTGTGAGGCGCTGGTGGCGGCCGCCAAGCGCCAGGCCGAGCAGGTGCGCGCCGATGCTGAGCGGCGGCAGGCCCTGGCCGAGCAGCGGATGGCCGAGCTGCGCCAACAGTACGCCGAGGAGTCCGAGCGCCTGGCCGAGACCCGCCGCCAGGCGGAGGCGCTGGAACGGCGGATCTCCGAGCTGCTCGCGATGAGTACGCGCACCGAGTCGGGCACCCCCACCGAAAGCGCACAGGAAGGTTCGTCCGGCGCACAAGACGCCCAGGCGGCCGGGCCGCACGACGAGCAGGCAGCCGGGCCGCAAGACGCCCAGGCGGGCGGCGCGCAAGACGGGCAGGCAGCCAGCGCGCAAGAAGCCCAGGTGGCCGGTGCGCAGGACGACCCGCCGGATTCCGCGGACAGCGCCCCGGGCGGCGCGCAGGGCCGGACCGGCAGGCAGGGTGGCGGCCGGGCAGCCGCCGCCGATGCTGGCAGGAACGTCGCCGGACGGGCGAGGGCCGCCGGCAAGTCCGCTCGCCGACGCACCAAGGCCGGCCGCCGCAACGGAGGCCGGTAGCCGGACCGGCCTCCCGCCGGTCGATCTGGGCAGGGATGGCCGGGGACCGCTACCCTGCTTGCGTCCGCCATTGATCAGGTGGCGGCGCCGGGACCGGGCGGGAGGCAGCGGTGTCAGGCGACGGGCCGACGGGCGAGGGTGCGCGCGCAGCGGAGCCGGGTGCGCTCCGGGGCGACGGAGGTGCCACCACGACGGAACGGGGATCCGACGCCGCCGAGGAGCTCGAGGAGGCCGCGGGCGCGGCGGCTGAGGATGCGGAGGAGGTCGGCCGGTTCGGGCGGCCGGGCCGGCCGCTGGCCCGCTCGCCGTTCGTGGTGGGCCTCACTTTCGGGCTCGGCTTGTTCCTGGCGTACAGCGTGTACTCCGCTGTCCGGAACGCACTGTCCATTCTGGTGCTCATCTTCATCGCCATGTTCCTGGCCATCGGCCTCAACCCGGCGGTGGTCCGGCTGCAGCGGCTGGGCCTGCGCCGCGGCGCGGCGGTGGCGCTGGTCGGCCTGGGCGCCGTGCTGCTGGTGTGCGGCGGCATCTTCGCGCTGGTGCCGCCGCTGATCAGCCAGGGCAACGAGCTGATCAGCAACCTGCCCGACTACATCGAGGACCTCAAGCGCAACCAGACCCTCCGCGATCTGAACGAGCAGTACGACGTGATCGACCGCCTGCGCACGGCGGCCACCCCCGGCAACATCACCAAGGCGATCGGCGGGGTGTGGGGCGGTGCCCAGTTCATCTTCGGGGCGCTGTTCAACCTGCTCACCATCTTCGTGCTGACCATCTACTTCATGGGCGCCTTCGACCGGATGAAGGCGGGCGCCTACCGGCTGGTGCCGGCGAGCCGCCGGGAGCGGGTCACCCTGATCGGCGACGAGATCCTGGCCAAGGTGGGCGCCTACATGGCCGGCGCACTCTCCATCGCCATCATCGCCGGGACCAGTACCTTCGTCTTCCTGGCCATCGCCGGTGTGGCCTACCCGTACGCGCTGGCCGTGGTGGTCGCGGTGACCGACCTCATCCCGCAGGTCGGCGCCACCCTCGGCGCGGTGGTGGTGAGCGTGGTCGGCTTCGCCACCTCGATCCCGGTCGGCATCGCCTGCGTCATCTTCTTCGTCCTCTACCAGCAGGTGGAGAACTTCCTCATCTACCCGAAGGTGATGCGCCGGGCGGTGAAGGTGAGCGATCTCGCCGCGATCATCGCCGCCCTGCTCGGGATCTCCCTGCTCGGCGTGGTCGGCGCGCTGATCGCCATCCCGGCGGTCGCCGCCATCCAGCTGATCGTCCGGGAAGTGGTCTTCCCCCGGCAGGAGCGGCACTGACCGGTCCGGACCGGACAGTGGCGAGTGGACGGCCCGGTCGCCGCCGGGCGCCTCACGGCCAGCCGACGCCCGCGGGCCGGTCGTTCTTGTCCTTCTCGACCGCGCCGCCGCCAGCGGTGACCTTTCGCTGCCGGTCTGCCCACGGCGCGTTGCTCAGCGGGAGCACGATCGTCGAGTCGTCCTGAGCGGGACCGCGGTCGGCGTCGGAGGAGGCCCGGGCAGCGGGCGCCGCAGGCGCCGGCGGCACCGCTGCTGGGCCCGGGATGGGCGCCTGCCGCGGAGCACCCGTGATCACGACCGGCTGGGTCGCCTCCGTGTCGGCGCTGCCCTCACCGCCACGTGCGCGGGCGACCGGCGACGCTCCAGTGGCGAGCGGAACGCGGGGGTCGCCGGCGGCGCCCGGCCAGCCCCGGGCGCGATGCCTGAGCAGAGCGTCGACGCTCGCGGTCGCCGCCGCCGTGAGGAGGAGGCCGGCGATGGCGACCCCGGCGGTTGCCCGCCACACGTTCGCGGTGGACGGCTCCACCTCGCCCTCGGGGTCGAGCGGGCTGGTGGTGATCCGGTCCTCCGGATCGAAGTCCGGGTACCGGGCCTGCTGCCGGTCCACCTCCTCGGCCACCTCGCGCAGCAGCCTCCTCAGCGTGGACCGGGCCAACGCCCTGGTCGGCGAGATGACCTCGATGGCCACGACCGACGGGGCGTGATCGGCCAGACCGGCCCGCCACTTGCGCCCGTAGCCCTCGGCCCTGATCCGGTCGGCCGTGGACCTGCTGTTGAGCCGGACGACGACCGCGCTCGCCAGCGTCTGCCTGTCCCAGGGATTCACCTTCAGTGTCTGGCCGCCGGCGGCGGCGCGTCGCACGCCCGGTTGCAGCAGCGAGACGTACGCCGTGCCGGCGTACTCCGGCCGGACATGGAACGCGGCCACCAGGGTCGCGGCGCAGGTGAGCGCGAACAGTGGCACGGACACCCGCCAGCGGCGGGCCAGTAGCCGGCAGACGTCCCAGATACCCATGCCGTCCTCAGCAAACCCAACGCGCGTTCGGACTCACGCCGACGTCGACTACCCGGCCGGGCCGCTGCCCGGGGAAAGTGACATCACCGTAATGGCCTGACCCTTACCGGCGGTATGGTCTGACGGATTTCTTACTCCTGGCGCCCGAATGCCGGCCGGCGGACGCGCTCAGCGAGCACCCCGCCGGTCTCGACGTACTCGTCGCCGGTCGCCGGACAGACGAAGTGGCCACCGCCGGTGGGCTTGAGCGGCACGCCGGCCCGGCCGACCCAGCCGACCCGGCGGGCCGGCACGCCCACCACGAGCGCAAAGTCGGGCACGTCCTTGGTCACCACGGCCCCCGCCGCGACCAGCGCCCAGCGGCCGATCCGGACCGGCGCCACACACACCGCCCGAGCGCCGATGGACGCCCCGTCGCCCACCACCACGCCGACCGCGTGCCAGTCGGCGCCGGTCTTGAGCCGGCCGTCCGGGGTGACCGCGCGCGGGTACTCGTCGTTGGTCAGGACCGCGGCCGGCCCGATGAACACGCCGTC
>JADGHA010000381.1 GCA_019689695.1 Micromonosporaceae bacterium
CTGCTCCATCAGCTTGGCCACCCGGCGGCTCACCGTCCGGGTGCTCAGCCCGAGTTGGCGTGCGATCGCGTCGTCCTTCAGCCCCGCGCCGAGCGCGACGAGCAGCGCTTCGTCCTCGGTATCCGCGCGCCAGGGCTGCGTCGCCGCGGCCGAGCCGGGCGGGACCGGATCCGCCAGCGGCAGGGAGTGCGTCCAGAGCAGTTCGAACAGCGCGCACAAGGCGTCCAGCAAGGCACACGGCCGTACCACCAGCGCTGTGTCCACGGCGTCGGAGGCGGCCAGTGGCAGCAGCGCCAAGGTCCGATCGGCGATGGCCAGCTTCATCGGCACCGCCGGATGCATGCGGGATTCCTCGCCGGCCGCGGCCAGATCGAGCGCGTCGGCAAGCGCGCCCGGGCGGGCCAGCGACGTGTGGTCGTAGATGCCGCGCACCGCCACCCCCTCGCGCAGCAGCCGCCGAACGCGCGTGTCCGCCCCCGCCGGCTCGTGCGCGTACGGTGGGCGGTCCAGCACCAGCAGCTCTCGCCTGGTGCCCTGGAGCAGCTGGGCGAACCGGGTGGCCACAGCCGCCCGACCGACCACCACCTCGACCAGCCGGTCCGGGCGGTGCTGGTCCTCCACCACCATCTCGGCCAGCAGTTCGCGGGCGGCCAGCTGCGCCTGATGCAGCTCCTCACGGCGGCGGGCGACCAGCACGTCGACGGCGACGTCGGGGCGGGCGGCCACCAGCCGCCGCGGCCGCCCCGCTGTCCGTGTCACCAGGCCCAGCTTCTCCAGCCGGGCGACCGACCGGCGCACGGCGCTGTGTTCGCCGTTGAGCCGGGCGGCCAACTCGGCGACCGTGACATGCGGCGAGGCCAGCAGGCACCGGTATGTGGACAGGTCCTCTGCGGACACACCGACTGCCTCAAGCATTGGGCCCAACCCTGGCGTGTAGTGGACATGGCCGGAGGTCGCCACACTAACCCGATGGGCTACCACGCCGTAAGCGATTAAGACGGTGCTAGACGTTACCCGAGGCCCGCTGAGGAGACTGCATGCGCCGCCCCCGCTACCGCGTCCTACTGTCCCTGTTACTCGGCTCGTGCCTGGCCGTGGCCGCGTCCCCCGCATCCGCGGCGGCCGCGCCGGCCGGGCCGCCGTCCGGCCCGCCGCCACCGTCCACCCGGACCGGTGCGATACCGCCGGCCGAAGTCACCCTCATTACCGGGGACAAGGTTTTCGTCCAGCAGCAGCCGGGTGGCCAACCGAGAGCGACGATACTTCCCAGGGACGGTTCGCACAGCGACGGCTTCGGCACCTACCTGCGCAACGGCGACCTTTACGTCCAGCCGCACTCCGTGGACGCCCTGGTGCCGAGCGTGCTCGATCCGGACCTCTTCAACGTGTCCGCCCTGGTACGGATGGGTTACGACGACGCCCACTCGGCCGCCCTTCCGCTGATCGTCCAGCAGTCCGCGGGAACCCGGGCGGCCGGCACCGTCCACAACGGCCTCGTCCGCGGTCGAGCGCTGGCCAGCGTGCACGGGTACGCCGCGCGGCTGCCGCACGGAGCGGCGGCCACGTTCGGCGCCAAGCTGCGCGCCGGTGCCGGCTCGGATGCCGAACGCGCCACGACCGTGCGGGCGGCACTCGGCGGGGTGCAGCACGTCTGGCTGGACCGCCGGGTCAGCGCCGCCGAGGTGGACGCCAACCTCACCCAGATCGGCGCTCCCACCGCCTGGCAGGCCGGCCTGTCCGGAGCCGGCATCAAAGTGGCGGTGCTGGACACCGGCATCGACGCCAGCCACCCCGACCTCGCCGGCCAGGTGGTCGCCTCGGCCGCGTTCGACGGCAGCCCCGATGCGGTCGACCACCACGGGCACGGGACCCACGTCGCCTCGCTGATCGCCGGCACCGGTGCGGCGTCGGACGGCGCTCGCCGCGGCGTCGCCTACGGCGCCAAGTTGGTGGTCGGCAAGGTGCTCGACGACAACGCCGAGGGATCGGAGTCGGACATCATCGCCGGTATGCAGTGGGCGGTCGCCCAGGGCAGCCGGGTGGTCAACATGAGTCTCGGCGGCCTGGTCCAGAACACCGACGACGACCCGATGGTGCGGGCACTGCAGGACCTGTCCGCCAGCAGTGGTGCGCTGTTCGTGGTGGCGGCCGGCAATTCCGGCCCCAGCAACGGCACGATCGAGGTGCCGGGCGCCGCGCCGGCCGCGCTGACCGTCGGGGCGGTCGATAGCCAGGACCGGATGGTGTTCTTCTCCAGCCGTGGCCCGACAGCGGGCCCCAACCGGCTCAAGCCGGACATCACCGCGCCCGGCGTGAACATCATCGGCGCGCGGGCCGGCGGCGGCACCACCGACCCGTACACCACGATTTCGGGCACCTCGCAGGCCACCCCGCAGGTGGCCGGCGCCGCGGCGCTGCTCATGCAGCAGCACCCGGACTGGACCGGACAGCAGGTCAAGGCCGCACTGATGGTCACCGCGACTCCGGGCGTCGGCGCCACCGCGTACGACCAGGGCGCCGGCCGGCTCGACCTGACCCAGGCCATCTCGGCGCCGCTGCTGGCCGACCCGCCCGCGGCCGACCTCGGATTCCTGCGCTGGCCGGACCGGACGCCGCGCAGCCGGACGATCACCCTGTCCAACCTCGGCGACGCGCCGCGCACGGTGCACCTGTCCGACACCGAGACACAGGGCGGCGCGCCGGTCGCCGACGCTATGGTCACGGTGACCCCCGCCGACCTGACCATTCCCGCGCACGGCTCGGCGACCGCGACCGTCGTGCTTGACCCGGCTGCGGACAGCGATCCGGGACTCTACTCCGGCGCCGTCACCGTCACCGCGGACGGCACGACGCTGGCGCACCTCCCGCTCGCCTTCTCCATCGAGTCCGAGCATTACGACCTGCACGTGTCGGTGCTGGACCTGCACGGGGAACCGTACGCGGGCGGGTCGGTCATGGTGGCGAACCTGAACAGAATCGATGCGGGCAGCAGTCTCGCCGTCCCGCTCGACGAGCACGGGCAGGTGACGCTGCGCCTGGCCCCCGGCGCCTACGCGCTGGCCTCCCAGGTGACCACCCCCGGCCTGGACGGCGCCCCGTCGACCCTGGCGTTCACCGTCGCACCGCAGACCGATCTGCACGCCGACGCCTCGGTGACCCTGGACGCGCGGCGGACGGTGCCGCTGCGCGCACCCACAGTGGCCGGTGACCACACCTACCCGGAGGGCGCCGGCGTCCAGCTGCTGTTCAAGGACGACAAGGGCAGTGGTGTTGGCACCGAAAACTTCTTCTGGGGGGCCGACGTCAAAGCTGGCCGGGTACGGGTGCAGTCGGCCGCGCCGGTGACCGTCGGGAAGTTCGTGTACATCACGCGCTGGCGGCTGGACTCCAACCCATCGCCGGCCAACCGCCCGGACCGCGAGTACAACCTGATCCAGCAGCACAATCAGATCCCGCCGTCCCTTGTGGACGACCTGTCCAGCAAAGACGTGGCCAACCTGGCGCGCATCGACACCAGCTATCGATCGCTGTGGGGGCCGACCACGGCGACCGAGTGGGGCAGCGGGTGGAACAAAGAGGAGAACACCAGCATCGGCTTCCCACGGCAGATGCCGCTGCCGACCAAGCGGATCGAATACGCCACTGCCGGCCCGGACGTGTACTGGCAGCACCACATGTGGTTGCCCGCCCCGGCCGATGTCGAGATGTTCGACCAGCCGCGCACCTACCGGCCCGGTGAGCGGGCAGTGGCACGCTGGTTCAGCCCGCTGTCCGGGGCTCCCGTAGGGGTGTGGCGTTCGGACGACTTCTTCTACGTGGTGCTCGGCCTCGGCGACGGCGAGCACTCCGGCAGCGTGGATGACAACGTGGCGACCGCCCGGGTGAGCCTGTCCCGCAACGGCGAACTGATCGGCACGTGGGAGGCGGGCTTCGGCTACTTCACGATCCCCACTGGGCCGGCACGGTTCACCATCGAGCAGGACCAGCAGGTCAAGGACGACCGGTTCGCCTCGCCGCGGCAGACACACACAACTTGGTCGTTCGAGGTCGATCCGCCGGATCCGGCGGTCGGGGGCGGGGGGGGGGGGGCCGCGGGGGAGGTGGGCGCGGGGGGCGGCACAGACGACCACCGGCCGGG
>JADGHA010000382.1 GCA_019689695.1 Micromonosporaceae bacterium
CTCCCGAGCACAGCCCGGCGCCCACCCGCGCCGAACAGCTGGCCATCACCGGGCTGGCCGGCGGCTACAAGCTCCCCCCGGCCAACCTGCTGCGTCAGGGCCCCGTCGCGAAGACCCGCAGCAAGGCCAACGACGAGGTGATCGCCGCGCTGCAGGGGGTCTTCGAACAGTTCGACGTGGACGCCGCCGTGACCGGCTTCACCCGTGGCCCCACGGTCACCCGGTACGAGGTGGAGCTGGGCCACGGGGTCAAGGTGGAGCGGATCACCCAGCTGTCCCGCAACATCGCGTACGCGGTGAAGTCCCCGGACGTGCGGATCCTGAGCCCGATCCCGGGCAAGAGCGCGGTGGGGGTGGAGATCCCCAACACCGACCGGGAGGACGTGGCGCTCGGCGACGTGCTGCGCTCGCGGGCGGCCACCAGCGACCACCACCCGATGCTGGTCGGCCTCGGCAAGGACATCGAGGGCGGCTACGTGGTGGCGAACCTCGCCAAGATGCCGCACATCCTCATCGCCGGCGCCACCGGCGCGGGCAAGAGCTCCTGCCTGAACTCGCTGCTCGTGTCGATCCTCACCCGGGCCACCCCGGACGAGGTGCGGCTGCTGCTGGTCGACCCGAAGCGGGTGGAGCTGAGCAGCTACGAGGGCGTGCCGCACCTGGTCACGCCGATCGTGACCAATCCCAAGAAGGCGGCCGACGCGCTGGACTGGGTCGTGCGCGAGATGGACATGCGCTACGACGACCTGGCCGCGGCCGGTGTCCGGCACATCGACGACTTCAACCGCAAGGTACGGGCCGGGCAGATCAAGCCGCCGCCGGGTAGCGAGCGGGTCATCCGGCCGTACCCGTACCTGCTGGTCATCGTGGACGAGCTGGCCGACCTGATGATGGTGGCGCCGCGGGACGTGGAGGACGCGGTGGTCCGCATCACGCAGCTGGCCCGGGCCGCCGGGATCCACCTGGTGCTGGCCACCCAGCGCCCGTCGGTGGACGTGGTGACCGGCCTGATCAAGGCGAACGTGCCGTCGCGGCTGGCGTTCGCCACGTCGTCGCTGGCCGATTCGCGGGTCATTCTGGACCAGCCGGGCGCGGAGAAGCTGATCGGCCGCGGCGACGCGCTCTACCTGCCGATGGGCGCCTCGAAGCCGATCCGCATCCAGGGCGCCTGGGTCAGCGAGGCGGAGATCAACGACGTCGTCGCGTTCTGCAAGAAGCAGCGCGAGCCGGAGTACCGGCCGGACGTCACCGAGCCGGCGAAGGACTCGAAGAAGAAGATCGACGAGGACATCGGCGAGGACCTGGACCTGCTGCTGCAGGCGGTCGAGCTGGTGGTCACCTCGCAGTTCGGGTCCACCTCGATGCTGCAGCGCAAGCTGCGGGTCGGCTTCGCCAAGGCGGGCCGGCTGATGGACCTGATGGAGACGCGGGGCATCGTCGGCCCCTCGGAGGGTTCGAAGGCCCGCGACGTGCTGGTCAAGCCGGACGAGCTGGCAGAGGTCATGGCAAGCCTGCGCGGCGACGGCTGAGTACCGTTTGGTTCGTGCCCGACGACATCGGCGCGATCTCCGCGCTCGCCGACCCGCTGCGCCGCTCGGCGTACCAGGCAGTGGCCGCCGCCGACCGGCCGATGGGGCGCGACGAGGTGGCCGAGGCGCTGGGCATCGGGCGTACTCTCGCCGCCTTTCACCTGGACAAGCTGGTCGACGCGGGCCTGCTGGAGGTGTCGTACGCCCGCCGGTCGGGGCGCTCCGGGCCGGGCGCCGGCCGGCCGGCCAAGCTCTACCGTCGCTCGGCCGCCGAGCACGAGGTCAGCCTGCCGCCGCGGGAGTACCGGACCGCCGCCGAGCTGCTCGCCGAGGCGGTGGAGCGGGCCGGCGCGGACGCGACCCTCTACGCCGTGGCGCGCGAGCACGGCCGGCAGGTGGGCGCCGCCGGCGGCGAGCTGCTGGCGACCCTGGAGAAGCTGGGGTACGAGCCGGAGCGGCACGACGCGTCGGTACGCCTGCGCAACTGCCCGTTCCATCAGCTGGCGAACCAGTTCCCCCCGCTGGTGTGCGGCATGAACCTGGCGCTGCTGGAGGGGCTGGCCGCCCAGCTGGCCCCCGGCTGCAAGGTCCGCATGGACCGCGGGCCGACCGGCTGCTGCGTGGTAATGGACTTCTAAAAACAACTTCTCTTGACTTACACTCCACGGCATGTGGCATCTCGCTCAGCTGAACGTCGCCCGCCCGCTCGCGCCCCTGGACTCCGCGCAGATGGCGGACTTCGTCCGCGACCTGCCGGTGATCAACGCGCTGGCCGACGCGGCGCCGGGCTTCGTCTGGCGGTTGCGCGACGAGGACGGCCAGGACGCCACCTCGCTGCGGCCGTACGGGCCGGAGACGATGGTGAACATGTCGGTGTGGGAGTCGGTCGAGGCGCTGCGCGATTTCGTCTACCGCGGCCCGCACCTCAACTCGCTGCGCCGGCGGCGGGAATGGTTCGACTACGCCGGCATCGAGGCGCACCTGGTCCTGTGGTGGATCCCGGCCGGTGTGACGCCCACGCTCGACGAGGCGCGCGACCGCCTCGAGCTGTTGATCCGCAAGGGTCCGGGGCCGGATGCCTTCACTCTCCGCCGGCCGTATCCGCCACCTGACCAGGTTCCGTCCGGCTGACCGGTACCCTCTGTGGGGTGCCGGTCTCCGCGAGTTCCCCTGGTCGCCGCGTGGCGCTGATCACCCTCGGCTGCGCCCGTAACGAGGTCGACTCAGAGGAGCTGGCCGCCCGGCTGACCCGGGACGGCTGGCGGGTCAGCGCGGACGCCACCGGCGCCGACGTGGTGGTCGTCAACACCTGCGGCTTCGTGACCAAGGCCAAGCAGGACTCCATCGACACCCTGCTCGCCGCGGCCGAGACGGGGGCAAAGGTGGTCGCGACCGGATGCCTGGCCGAGCGGTACGGCAAGGAGCTGGCCGACAGCCTGCCGGAGGCCGACGCGGTGCTCGGCTTCGACGACTACCCGGACATCTCGGCCCGGCTCTCCGCGGTGCTCGCCGGCGAGAAGCTCGCCGCGCACACGCCCCGGGACCGGCGGCGGCTCCTGCCGCTGGCCCCGGCCGCCCGCCGTGATGCCGCAGTCACCGTGCCCGGGCACCTGCCGGCCCACCTCAGGACGGTGCTGCGGCACCGCCTCGACTCCGGGCCGGTCGCCCCGCTCAAGCTCGCCAGCGGCTGCGACCGACGCTGTGCCTTCTGCGCCATCCCGTCGTTCCGCGGGGCCTTCGTCTCGCGTCCGCCGGAGGAGCTGCTGGCCGAGGCGGCCTGGCTCGCCGACCGCGGGGTGCGCGAGCTGGTCCTGGTGAGCGAGAACTCCACCTCGTACGGCAAGGACCTGGGAGATCCCCGGCTGCTGGAGAAGCTGCTGCCGCAGCTGGCCGCCACGCCGGGCATCGTCCGGGTACGGGTCAGCTACCTGCAGCCCGCCGAGCTGCGGCCGGGGCTGGTCGAGGCGATCGCGACCACGCCGGGCGTCGCCCCGTACTTCGACCTGTCGTTCCAGCACGCCAGCGAACCGGTGCTGCGCCGCATGCGCCGGTTCGGATCCACCGAGCGGTTCCTGGACCTGCTGGCCACGATACGCGGGCTCGCGCCGGAGGCCGGCGCGCGCAGCAACGTCATCGTCGGGTTCCCGGGGGAGACCCGGGCCGACGTGAGCGAGCTGGTCCGGTTCCTCTCCGCCGCCCGGCTGGACGCCATCGGCGTCTTCGACTACAGCGACGAGGAGGGCACCGAGGCGGCCTCGATGCCGGGCAAGGTGCCGGCGGCGACCATCCGCCGCCGGTACTCCAAGATCGCGGCCCTGGCCGACGAGCTGTGCGCGCAGCGGGCGGAGGAGCGGGTGGGCTCCACGGTCGAGGTCCTGGTCGACAGTGTCGCCGACGGGGTCGTCGAAGGGCGGGCCGCGCACCAGGCCCCGGAGGTGGACGGTTCGACGACGCTCACTGGCGGCTCCTCGGTGGACCTCGGCCGGCTGCGTCCGGGTGATCTGGTCCGGGCGGTGGTCACCGGCACCGAGGGGGTGGACCTGGTGGCCGAGCCGGTCGCCCTGGTGTCACCGGCGAGGCCGGGCGCGCCCGCGGGGTCCGCCGC
>JADGHA010000383.1 GCA_019689695.1 Micromonosporaceae bacterium
CACCCCCCCTGGGGGGGCCGCGGGGGGGGGGGGCCGGCCCGCACGTCCCGCCGCTTGTCGACGCTGAGCACCGGCGCCGGCGCCGCGCCCGCGGGCTGGTCGCCGCCGCAGCCGCACCCGCCGCAGCCGCAACCCCCGCCGGCGCCCGCAGCGTCGGTGGCGGCGCCGGTCACCTCGCCGGCCTCATCGCCGTGGGCCTCACCGCCGCCGGCCTTCCCGAGCACCTCGTGCATCCCGGAAAGGATCTGGGTCAGTGACACCTCCGGCGTGGCGACCAGCAGGGGAAGCACCAAGTCGTTCTCCTTCGCCAGGTGGACGGCGAAGAGCGCAGCCAGGGCACGGGCGGTTGCGGCCGCCCGGATCAGCGAGCCGGCGTTGGCGAGCTCGGCCACCAGGTCGGAGAGGCTGCGGTGCTCGTTGACCATGCCCTCGACGAGCAGGCGACCGTCGGGCAGGGCCGCGGCGGGCGGGTAGAGCGCGGCTTCCTCGGCCTGGGCATGCGGCAGGATCTCCCGTCGCAGGTAGCTCAGCAGGTCCTGGCGTGCCGCTTCCGCCTTGAGCAGGTACTGGCTGTCCACCTCGCGCACCAGCGCCTCGACCCGCTTGGTGAGCCCCTCGGAGAGCTCGGCGTGGTGGCTGACGACCGCACGGGCGGTGAGCGCGTTCGCGGTGACCTGGCTGGCGGTGGGTTCGGCGGCGACCTGTGACATCGGATCCCTCTCCTGGTTTTGCTGACATCTCTCGTTATAACGTTGGTTCTCGTGGAAGTGGTAGGGCTTGGACCCTCGAGTGAGGTACCCGACACCGCCCGGCACCGGGCGCTCTCGGCCGCCAGCCGGGTCCGGATGTTGGACCTGATCCGTCGCAGCGACGGCGGCATGACCGCCGGACAGGTGGCGGAGGCGACCGGGCTGCACCCGAGCACGGTGCGCGCACACCTGGAGCAGCTCGCCGAGTCGGGGCTGCTCACCCGCGAGCGCCGCGGCGACGGCTCGCCGGGCCGGCCCGCCTGGCGGTACCGGGCCGCGCCGATACCCGAGATCGACCAGGCCGTCGCAAGCCGGGACCGCCCCTACCGCGACCTGGCCTCCGCGCTGATCGGGTACCTCGCGCGGGACGCCGAGGACCCGCACACCGCCGGGGTGCGGGCCGGACGGGACTGGGGCCGGGCGCTGGCCGCACCGCTGCCTCGCGGGCGGCCGGTGGACGGCCTGGTCCAGGTCCTCGACCGGCTCGGGTTCTCGCCCCAGGTCGTCGACCGGCCCCGGCCCGGCGCCGCGGTCGTGCACCTGCGCTCCTGCCCGTTCCTCGAGCTCGCCCTCGCCAGCCCGGATGTGGTCTGCGGCGTACACCAGGGGGTCATCGGCGGCGCGCTCGGCGCGCTCGGCGCCTCGGCCGCCGACAGCGTGCTGGAGCCGTTCGCCCTCCCCGGCGCATGCGTGGTCCGAATCCGGACGGGCGCGATATCCGGTGCCACGCCGCCGGCGGCGGGGCGCTCCGGGCCCAGCGATGGACGGGCAGGGCGATGAACGGGCCTAGCGTGCCGGGTGTCCCGGTCCGGTGGCGGCTGCCGGTGCTGGCCGGTGCCGCGCTGGCCCTGCTCGGCGGGCTCTACGCGGCACTGGTCCTGCTCGGCGTGACGGTCCCGGACACGCCCGCCGGTATCGGCCGCTCACACGGGCCTGCGATGGTGTTCGGACTGGTCGGCACGCTGGTCGCGGTGGAGCGGGCGGTCGCTCTCGGCGCCCGGTGGGGCCTGCTCGCGCCGGCCTGCTCGGCGCTGGGCGCGCTCGTGCTGCTCGCCGGTGGGCCGGCTCTGGCCGGCCGACTCCTGCTGGCCACCGCGGGGGCGGCCCTGCTGTGCGGGTACGCCGCGTTGTGGCGCCGGCAGGCCACCGTGGCGCTGCTCGCCCAGGCCGCCGGCGCCTTCTGCTGGTACGCCGCGGCACTGCTGTGGCTCGGCGGCTTCCCGGTCGACCAGACGGTGCCCTGGCTGGCCGGCTTCGTGGTGCTCACCATCGCCGGCGAGCGGCTGGAGCTCACCCACCTCGGCACCGCGCAGCCGGGCGCGCACCGGCCCGCCGCCGAACGCTGGTTCCTGGTGGCGGCGGTAGGGCTGCTCGCCGGCCAGGCGGCCAGCCTGCTCTGGCCGGTGGCCGGCTATCGCCTGTGGGGACTGGCCCTGCTGGGCATGGTGGCCTGGCTGGCCACCTTCGACGTGGCCCGGCACACCGTGCGCGGCCGCGGCCTGCCGCGGTACGTGGCGGTGGCGTTGCTGGCCGGCTACGGCTGGCTGGCGGTGGCGGGGCTGCTGTGGGCCGGCGATGGCGCCGTCACCGCCGGCCCGCGCTACGACGCCACGACGCACGCGGTGTTCCTCGGCTTCACCATGTCGATGATCTTCGCCCACGCTCCGGTCATCCTCCCCGCCGTCCTGCGCCGGCCGCTGCCGTACCACCCGGTCTTGTTCGTGCCGCTGGCGATGTTGCACCTGTCCCTGGCCGCCCGGCTCGGGCTCGGCGACTGGTTGGGGCTGGCCGCGGTCTGGCGGTGGGCCGGCGTCGCCAATGAGCTGGCCGTGGTCGGGTTCGCCGCGTGCGCGGCCGTGCTGGCCGTGCGGGCTCGCCGGGTGGGGGCGGCCGTTCGTCGCCGGGCGGCGGTGGTGGCGGTGAGCCGATGACCGCGGCGACCGGGCCGACCCCGACCACCGGGCGCGGGCAGACCACCGGGCCGACCCCGGCCACCGGCCCGGGGCCGACCAGCGGGCCGGATCCGGCCGCCGCGGCCAGGCCCGGCCGGGCGCCGGCCGGAGACCGCACCGTGGGCCGGGCCGGCTGGCACCGGCGCACGGGCCTGGTGCCGATCGGCTACCTGGCCGCGATGGTCGTGGTCGGCTTCGCCCATCCGGTGCTGCCGCAGAGCCGGTGGCTGCTGATCCACCTGCTGCTGCTCGGCGCCGTCACCAACGCCATCGTGGTGTGGAGCGCGCACTTCGCCGCGGCGATCCTGCGCTCGCCGGCCCCCGCGAAACGGGGCGGTGAAGCCGCCCGCCTGGTGCTGCTCAACCTCGGCATCGTGGCCGTGCTCGCCGCCGGCAGCGCGGGGCCGCGGTGGCTGGGCGTGGCCGGCGCCGGCGCCGTCTTCGCCGCGGTCGCCATCCACCTGGGCGTCCTGGCCGCCCGGCTGCGGCGGGCGCTGCCCGCCCGGTTCGCGGTCACCGTGCACTACTACCTGGCCGCCGCGCTGGCGTTGCTGGCCGGTATCCCGGCCGGGGCGTGGATGCTGGTGGTCGACGACGACGTGCGCCCCCGGCTGCTGCTGTTCCACGCCCACGTCAACCTGCTCGGTTGGGTCACCCTGACCGTGCTGGGCACCCTGCTCACGCTGTGGCCCACGGTCCTGCGCACCCGCATGGTCGACAGCGCCCTGCCGGCCGCCGTCCGCGGCCTGCCGCTGTGCATCGCCGGACTGGTCTGCCTCGGCGCCGGCACACTGGCCTGGTGGCCGGTGCCCGCCGCGGCCGGGCTGGCCCTGTTCGCGGTGGCCGCGCTGCTGGCCATGGTCGCGGCCGGCGCCGCCGCCCGACAGCGTCCGCCGGCGTCCTTCGCCGCCTGGTCGATCGCCGCCGGCCTGGGCTGGCTGCTGGTGGCCCTGGCGTGGGACGCGGTCCTGCTGCTGAGCGCCCCGGACGCCGCGACCGCGGCGGACCGGTTCGGTTCGGTCCTCGTCCCGCTGGGCGGCGGGTTCGTCGCGCAGGTGCTGCTCGGCGCCCTCTCCTACCTGCTGCCGATGGCGCTGGGCGGTGGCCCGGCGGCGGTCCGCGCCCGCACCGCCCGGCTCGACGCCCACTGGCCGCAGCGGGTCACCATGGCCAACCTCGCGCTGGTGGTGTACCTGCTGCCCGTCGGCCCGTACCCGCGGATCACCACGTCCCTGCTGCTCCTCGCGGCGCTGGTGCAGTTCCTTGTCCCGGCGCTGCGCATCCTGCTGACCAGAACGAGGTAAGTCCCATGCCGACCGTCCCACCTCCCGACGCCGGCGCGCCCTCCGACGCCGGCCGGCCTTCCGACGCCGGACGGCCTTCCGGCGCCGGCCGGCCTTC
>JADGHA010000384.1 GCA_019689695.1 Micromonosporaceae bacterium
TCTACCGCCCGGACCGGCTGTCGCTGGCCGCCGCCACCGCCGCCGACCCCGTCCTCGGCGGCTCGCCCGCGGTGGCGTACCGGGCGCCGGGGCTGGCCGGCAACGCCGACGTGCAGAACCCCAAGGCGCTCAACGCCCGGCTCCCCTCCGACGTGGACACCTCGACCGGGGTGGACGGTGTCAACGTGTACACCCGGGCGCCGCAGGTGGGGAAGTTCTTCGTGGCCAGCTCGCCCGGATCCAGCGAGGGCTACACCCTCTGGGCGGTCAGCAACCATTTCTCGTCCACTCCGGACGCCCGGGTCGGGCAGCGGCGGGAGCAGGCCGCGTACGGCGCGGCCATCGCCGCCGCGATACGGGCAGCGGAGCCGGACGCCCGCCTGGTCTACGGCGGCGACCTGAACGTCTTCCCCCGCCCGGACGACCCGATCGCCACCAGCGACTCGGACACCCCGTCCGACCAGCTCGGCCCGCTCTACGACGCCGGCCTGCACAACCTGTGGGATGACCTGGCCGCCGACGCGCCGGCGGCCGCGTACTCGTACGTGTTCCAGGGACAGGGCCAGACCCTGGACAACCTGTTCGTCGACGACAACCTCTACCGCGACCTGGTGCAGATCCGGGCCGCGCACGTGAACGCGGGCTGGCCGGCGGACTACGACGGCGACGGGCCGCGCGGCGCCAGTGACCACGACCCTCAGGTGGCCCGGTTCAGCTCCCGGGCCAGGCTGCGCGTGGCGGACGCGTCCGCTGTGGAGGGTGACCGAGGTACGACCGCACTGCGGTTCCCGGTGACCGCGTCCCGGCCGCTGTCCAGGGACGCTGTGGTCTGCGCGGGCGCGGTCGGCGTCACCGCACGGGCCGGCAGCGACTTCGAGCCCCTCGTGCACTGCCAGACCCTGGCCGCAGGACAGACCTCGCTGACCTTCACCGTCACGGTACGCGGCGACAACCGGCGGGAGGCCGACGAGAAGCTGCTCCTGGTGGTCGTCGGCGGCCCGTGGCTGACCCTCACCGACCCGGTTGCCACCGGCACGATCGTCGACGATGACTGATCCGATCGGACAACCGTACGGCAGGTCGCGCGCGGCGGGCCGCGGGAGGTAGCGTGAACTGTGGACCAACACCCGCTCGCGCAGCGACTGGCCGCCGGCCTGGCCCGGGTCGCGGTGGCGGTACAGGCCGCCGGCAATGCGCAGGCGGCCGGCCTTGAGCGCACCTTCGCCCAGCAGCAGATCCTGCTCCTGCTGGGCCGCCGCGAGGACGACTACCTGCTCACCGGGCTCGCCGAGGAGCTGGGCCTGACCCGGCAGGCGGCGCTCGACGCGATCGGCACGCTGGTGCGGGAAGGGCTGGTGTCGGTGGACGGCCCGCCGGACCAGGTCCGGGTGGGGCTGACCGCCACGGGCCGGGCGCAGGTGCCGGAGAGCGTCAACTGGGCGGGCGAGCTGCTCGGCGAGATGCACCGGCTGGAGCCGGCGGAGCAGCACCGGCTGCTCGCGGTGGTCATCGGCTGGATCACCACGCTGCAGCAGCGCGGCCAGATCCCGATCAGCCAGATGTGCATGACGTGCCGGTTCTTCGACGGGTACGCCCACCCCGGGTCCTCCCGCCCGCACCACTGCCACTACGTCGACGCGCCGCTGGGCTGGAACGACGTGCGGCTGCGCTGCCCCGACCAGCTACCCCGGACGCCGGTCTAGCGGGCGAGCGCGGGCAGCACCTGACGGGAGTACAGCTCGAAGAACTCCCGGTGGTGTGGGCCGATGTTGGCCACGTACAGCTCGTCGTAGCCGGCCTCGGCGAACTGCTCGATCATGGCGAGGTGCCGCTGCGGATCCGGCCCGAGCGCGTACTGCTCGGTCAGCATCTGCGGGGTCACCAGCTGGCTGGCCTGCTCGAAGTGGCGCGGCGAGGGCAGCACCTGGCTCAGCTCCCCGGGTAGCGCCTCGTTGCGCCAGCGCTGGTGCGCGATCCGGGCCGCGTCCTCGGCGCTGGCCGCGTAGCAGGCCTTGAACCCGGCCTGCGCCGGCTTCTGGCCGCCGCCCCGCTCGCGGAACCGGCGGACCAGGTCCGCGTCGGGCTTGGTGCTGATGTATCCGTCGCCGATCCGCGCCGCCAGGTCCACCGACCGCCGCCCGAATCCGGAGACGTACACCTTGGGCGCCTGCTCGGGCAGGGTGTAGACCCGGGCGTTCTCCACCGTGTAGTGCCTGCCACGGTGGTCGACGAACCCTCCGGCCCACAGCTTGCGCATCACCTCGACCGCCTCTTCGAGCATCTCCTGGCGCACCTGCGCGCCGGGCCAGGGGCCGCCGAAGATGTGCTCGTTGAGCGCCTCGCCGCTGCCCACCCCGAGCACGAACCGGCCCTCGTGCAGCACCGCGCTGGTGGCCGCCGCCTGGGCGACGACCGCCGGGTGGATGCGCACCGTCGGGCAGGTGACCGCGGTGGTGACCGGCAGCCGGCTGACCTGGCTGAGCGCGCCGACCATCGACCAGACGAAGGCGCTGTGGCCCTGCGCGTCGAGCCAGGGATGGTAATGGTCGGAGATCCAGAAGCCTTCGAAGCCGGCCTGCTCCGCCATCCGCGCCTGCTCCAGCAGGGCGGCCGGGCTGAACTCCTCGCAGGAGAGGGTGTATCCGATGCGCATCTCGGGGTGTTACCCGAGGACCGGTTCGTCATGCGCGCGCTCGCGCGCCGCGGCCGCCGCCCGGGCGTCCAGCAACCCGCGCACGCTCTCGATGTCGCCCGGTGAGGTCCGGGACGCCAGGTAGTACATCAGCCCAGTGGGGATGAAGAAGATCTGGAACAGCGCCATGCCGAGCGCGTAGTTCACCGGAGGTGGGAAGGGCGCGGCCAGGGCCCGGATCACCGGCCCGGTCAGCCCGTTGCCGGCCGCCCGGCCCAGGCCGTTGGCCAGGTTGCCCGCGCTGTAGACCGTGCCGCGGTGCTCCGGGGGGTTCACGTCGGCCAGCAGGGCGAACCAGTTCGGGGAGTTCGCCGAGGTGAGCGCGAGTGCGACGAGCGCCACCAGCAGGCAGGCCGCGACCGTGGGCTCGGTGACCGCGCTGCGCAGCACCGCCGCGACGATGTCGCCGGTGCCGGCGTCCAGCGGTACGTGGACGGTGAACGGGGCGAAGAACAGCCCGACGTAGAGCGGGACGGCGGCCAGGATGCCCACCGCGGCGACCAGCGCCCGCCCGCGCGGAGTGCGCCGCTGCAGCCGGTCCCCGACCAGTCCGCCGATGACCGACAGCGCGGCGCCGAGCTGGAACAGCACGGCGAACACGCTGCCGACCACGATCGCCGTCTCCTGCGGGTACCCCTGGTGCTCGGCCTTGGCCTGGAACAGCCGGGGCAGCCAGACCAGCGACCCGAACGCCATCTGCGCGGTCAGCCCCTGCAGCACCAGCCAGACGTTGGTCCGCCGGGCGGCGATGCCCGGCAGGTCGGCCAGCGTGATCCGGTGCTCGTACCCCTGGCCCGCCTCGAACAGCGCGGCCAGCCGCGGCTCGCTCTGCCCCCGCCGGATGTCGTACGTGAACAGGTACGCCACGGTGGCCGCGAGGCCGACACCGGTGAGTACGACGAACGGCCGCCGCCAGTCGTCGTGGCCGAGCACCCCGCCGGTGAACGTGCCGGCCAGCGTGCCGACCCCCTGGGACAGCCCCCAGAAGCTCATTGCCAGCCCGCGCCGGCCCGGGCTGACCAGGTCGCTGACCACCGAGAAGCCGACCGACGCGACCGCGCCCAGCCCGACCGAGCCGAGCAGCTGGGCGGCGAAGAAGGCGGCGTACCCGCCGGCCAGCGCGGTGGCGCCGGTGCCGGCTGCCCACAGCAGGGTGCCGACCATCAGCAGCGGCTTGCGGTTACTCCGGTCGCCGACGTACGCCCAGCCGACCGCGGCCACCGCGGTGACCAGGAAGGTGACCGCGGTGACCAGGCTGACCGCGGCCTCCGGCACCCCAAGGTCGTCGCCGATCGGGCTGTACAGCGGTGGCGTCAGGCCGATGGCGACGTTGTCCAGCGAGGCCAGCACGATGAACACCACCACGCTGTACCGTCGCTGGACGGCTGTCGCCCACCCGGTCG
>JADGHA010000385.1 GCA_019689695.1 Micromonosporaceae bacterium
CGGGGCGGGGGGGCCGCGGCACGGGGGGGCCGGGGGCCCGCGGCCGGTCAGGGCACCAGCTCGCTGAGCGGCACGTCCGGATCGCTGAGCTTCTTCGGGTCCACCTGCTTGCCGGCGTAACCCGCCCGCACCAGCGCCTGGATGTTCTCCTGCACGTCCCAGACATTCACGTTCATGCCGGCGAGCACGCAGCCGCCCTTGAGCCAGAACGCGATGAACTCCGGGCTGGCATCGGGCCGGACCGCGGGGTCGCCCCGGAAGACCACCTCGTCGTACTCGCCGGGCAGGGCCCAGCCCGCGTACTCCATGCCGATGCTGGGGTGCGAGGTGTACTGGTCGGTGTAGAAGTACGGGACGCGGTCGTAGCGGACGGGCTGGCCGAGCATCGCCTTGGCGGCGGCGACGCCGCTGTGGCGAGCGTTGGCCCAGTGCTCGACGCGCACCCGCCGGCCCAGCATCGGGTGCTCCGCGGCGGCCACGTCCCCCGCGGCGAAGATGTCCGGATCGCTGGTGCGCAGGCTCGCGTCGGCCAGCACGCCGTCGCCCACGTCGAGGCCGGCGTCGACGGCCAGCTCCAGGTTGGGCTGCGCGCCGATACCGACGACCACGAGATCGGCGGCGAGTTGGGTGCCGTCGGTCAACTTGACCGTCTCGACCCGCCCGGAACCGAGCAGCTCCCGCACCGATGCGCCCGAGATCACGCGTACGCCGTTCGCCTCGTGCAGGTCGACGAAGACCCGGGCAACCTCGCGGCCGAGCACCCGCTGCAGGGGCATGGCCGCCGTCTCGACCACGGTCACGTCCGCCTTGGCGGCACGGGCGGCTGCGGCCACCTCCAGGCCGATCCAGCCGCCGCCGACCACGACGACGCGGGCGCCCTCGACCAGCCGCGGGGCCAGGCTGTCCGCGTCGGCGACGGTGCGCAGGTAGTGCACCCCGTCGAGGTCCGCACCGGCAGCCGGCAACGGGCGCGGTGTGGATCCGGTGGCCAGCAACAGCTTCGTGTAGCGCAGGAGGCTGCCGTCGCTGGTCGCCACGGTGTGCGCCTGCGGGTCGACCGCGGTGGCCCGCACCCCGGCCAGCAGCGTCACGTCATGCTCGGCGTACCAGCCGTCCGGGTGGACGAAGACGGACTCCCGGTCGGCCGACCCGGACAGGTACGCCTTGGACAGTGGCGGCCGCTCGTACGGGCGGTGGTCCTCCGCGCAGAGCACCGTGATGCGCCCGGCGAAGCCCTCCTCCCGCAGGGTCTGGGCGGCCATTGCTCCGGCGAGGCCGCCGCCGACGATCACGAACAGGTCTTCCATCCAAACTCCTCAGCCAGTGGACGAGAATCGCGTACCGGAATCACCGCGTACCGGAATCGCTGTGGACGAGCTCGAGAAACTCCGCCCGGGAGCGGGTGTCCGTGCGTAGCGTGCCGAGCAGTGCTGAGGTGACGGTGCGGGCGCCGAGCGCGCGGACGCCGCGCAGCGTCATGCACATGTGCTCGGCCTCGATGATCACGCCGACCCCTCGTGGCCGCAGCTTCGTGTCGAGCCACTCGGCGATCTGCTTGGTCAACCGCTCCTGCACCTGCGGGCCGCGCGCCTGCGCCTCGACCAGTCTAGCCACTTTGGACAGACCAAGGATGCGGTCGCCGGGCAGGTAGCCGACGTGGGCCCGGCCGAAGAACGGCAGGAAGTGGTGCTCGCAGATCGACGACAGGGGGATGTCGCGCACCAGGACCAGCTCGTCGTAGCCGTCCTCGTTGGCGAACGTGGTCAGGTCGAACGCCCGGGGGGTGAGCAGCTCCGCGTAGGCACGCGCCATCCGTCGCGGCGTGCCGGCCAGACCCTCACGGTCGAGTGGGACGCCGAGCGCGCGCAGGAAGTCAGCGGCTGCCTGCTCGGCCGCGACCGGGTCGCGCACCGTCTCCGAAAGCGCCTCCGGTCGTGGCTTCGCCCCGTTCCCAACCACCGACATGCCAGCACCCCATTTCCACCAACGTGCACTGGCGGAAATCCTGCCGTACCGTGGGCAGATTTTCAATAGTGTTGTTTGGTGATAATCTCTCAGCGGTGGACCGCAGCTGGCAGGTGGTCGCCGCACTGGTGGATCCCGTGCGGCGGTCGCTCTACGACCATGTGCGTCGGGAGCGCCGCCCGGTGACCCGGGAGGAGGCGGCCCAGGCGGTCGACATCTCGCGCAACCTCGCCGCCTTCCACCTCGACAAGCTCGTCGAGGCCGGCGTCCTGCGCGCGCGCTACGAGGCGCCCGCGACGCGCCGCCGCGGGCGCGGCCGCACGCCCAAGGTGTACGAGGTCAGCGGCGAAGGGCTGGCCCTGACGGTGCCGCAGCGGCACTACGAGATCGTGGGCGCGATCCTCGCCGACGCGATCGCCACCGAGCCCACCGACGCCCGCGCCGCCGCGCACCGGCACGCGGCCGCGCTCGGTCAGGCCGTCGGCGCGGGCAGCCCGTACCGCGCCGGCGAGCCGTCCGACCGGGCGGCCCGCGCCCTGGCCGACCTCGGCTACGAGCCGCGCACCGAGCGGGCGGAGATCGTCCTGGACAACTGCCCGTTCCACGCCCTGGCCGCCCGGCACACCGCTCTCATCTGTGGCATCAACCTGGAGTTCGTCAGCGGCCTGCTGGCCGGGCTCGGGTGCGACACGCTGCGCGCCGAGCTGCGACCGCGGCCTGGCGGCTGCTGCGTCTGCGTCCGTCCACAGTGATCTGGGCCGGCCGGTGGTTGCGCCGTGCGGCTCAGGGCCTCGTCCCGGCGTTCACCGGGTCACCTGCACGGCGCCGCGGGCACCCCGATCCGCGTCGGCCATGGCATGGCTGAGGAACGGGTAGTTGCCGGGCTGGGTGAAGGTGGTCTCCACGAAGCCGCCGCTGGCCGGGGCGAGGTCCAGGGTCTGCGCCCCACCCGGGTCGGTTGGGCGCAGCCGGTAGCCGCCCTCGACGTAGACCGTGTCGAAGGGAGCCCCGACGATGTGGAAGGCGCTGGACCGGTTGGGGCCGGCATCGAGCACCCAGATCCGCACTCGCTGGCCGGCGCGCGCGGTGAGGGGCCGGAATGCGTACTGTGACGCGTACCCGTTGAACACCACCGCGTCGGGCTGGTCGGCGCGCATCTTGGCGAAGTCACCCGGCTGGTTCTGCCCGCCGAGGTAGAACTCCGACTGGACCAGCACGAACTCGCGGTCGACCGGCGGCAGGTCGGGCGGGTCGATGATCAGTGCTCCGTACATGCCGTTGCCGATGTGGTACAGCATCGGCATGGCCGAGCAGTGGTACATCCAGATGCCGGCCTTGACGGCGGTGAACCGGTAGACTGTGGACTGTCCAGGTTCGATGGTGCGCATCGCCTGGTCCGGGGCGAGCGCCTCGGCGTGGAAGTCGATGCCGTGTTCGACGCCGGTGTCGTTGACGAGGGTGACCTCGAAGACGTCACCGACCCGCCCGCGCAGCACCGGGCCGGGTGCGCTGCCGTTGAACGTCCACAGTTTCTGCCGGACGCCGGGAGCGATGTCCCGCTGGACCTCCTGCGCGTGCAAGGTGACCCGGTGCAGGCGTCCGCGTGGCGCGGGCGCGAGGGCGGCGTCGCGGGCGGTGAAGCCGGGCCCCGGGTCGGCCATCGCGTCCACGGTCGGCCCTCCCGTGCCGTGGCTCATGCCGGGCATCGGCGCGGCCGGGTCGGTGGTGCCCGGTTCGGTGGTGCTTGCCGAGCCGCTGGTCGTGCTGATCGTCAGGGTCATGCCGGCCTGCCGGTGGGCGGGCTGCGAGCACCACCCCGCGACGGTGCCGCCGATGATGCCCGCGTCCAGCCGCGCGGTGGCGCCCTCGGCCAGCAGGGGGGTGCGCGCCCCGGTCGCCAGGACCAGGTCGTGGCGGCGGCTGTCGGCGTTGGTCAGCACGATGACCAGCCGGTCACCGGCCGGCACGGTCAGGTGGTCCGGTTGGTAGCGCATGCCCTTGGCCGTGACGGCGATGGTGGTGGTGCGCCCGGTCGGCGGCACCGTCGAGCCAGCCACGGTGGCCGGGCCGGCGCCGGCCGTACGCTGGCCGACGGCGCCGACCAGGACGGCGAGCAGCACGAGCG
>JADGHA010000386.1 GCA_019689695.1 Micromonosporaceae bacterium
CTGGGGGGGGGGGGGGCGCCCCCCCCCCCCCCCCCCCGGCCTGCGGCGCCGCCGCGGCGCGCGGCTGCTCACCATCACCCTGTTCCTGCTCCCGGCGCTGGTGCTGTTCCTCGGCCTGGTCATCACGCCCGTGCTGTTCGGGATCTACACCAGCTTCTTCAAGTGGAACGGCTTTGTCGACACGCCGATGGAGTTCATCGGCCTGGACAACTTCACCCGCCTGGCGCAGGACGAGATCTTCCGCGGCGACCTCAAGCGCGGCCTGATCCTGGTCGTGCTGTCCCTGGTCGTCCAGCTGCCCGTCGCGCTCGGCCTCGCCCTGCTGCTCAACCAGCAGATCCGGTTCCGCAGCGTGTACCGGCTGATCTTCTTCGCGCCGTACGTGCTGTCCGAGGTCATCGCCGCGGTGCTGTTCACCATGGTCCTCTCGCCGGAGACGGGTCTGGTGAACCAGATCCTCACCAAGGTCGGGCTGGACAGCCTGGCCAAGGAGTGGCTCGGTGACACATCGCTGGTGCTCTACGCGCTCTTCTTCGTGATCAGCTGGAAGTACTTCGGCTTCCACATGATCCTGTACCTGGCCGGCCGGCAGAACATCCCCAAGGAGCTGACCGAGGCGGCGATGACCGACGGTGCCGGCACCTGGCAGGTTTTCCGGCGCATCACCCTGCCGCTGCTCGGGCCGACCATCCGGATCAGCGTCTTCCTGTCCGTGATCGGCGCGATCCAGCTCTTCGACCTGGTGTACGTGCTCACCCGCGGTGGTCCGGTCCATTCCTCGGAGACGATGGCGGTCACCATGTTCGAGTACGGCTTCCACCGCCAGGAGGTGGGGTACGCCAACGCGATCAGTGTGGCGATGTTCCTGATCAGCCTGGTCTTCGCGCTGTTCTACCAGCGGTTCGTGCTGCGCCGCGACATCGAAGGAGCCATCACCACCATGGGAGGCAAGCGATGAGGCGTTCCGCCTGGCGGAACCTGCCGCTGCACGTGATCGCCATCCTGGTCGGCCTCGGCATCGTCATCCCGGTCCTCTACGGGGTGCTGGCCGGGTTCAAGGACAACGGCCAGCTGACCACCAACCCGTTCGGCTGGCCGCACCCGTGGCGGTGGGAGAACTACCGGGAGATCATCACGTCTTCCGGCTTCTGGCGGCCGTTGTGGAACAGCACCTACATCGCCGTCGCCACGGTGGCGCTGGTGGTGCTGGTCTCCGCGATGGCGGCGTTCATCTTCGCGCGGTTCGCGTTCCGCGGCCGGGAGCTGCTGTTCACCCTCTTCACCACCGGGCTGATGTTCCCGTTCGCGGTGGCCATCCTGCCGCTGTACATCGTGCTGCGTCAGATAGACCTGCTGGACAACCCGCTCGGGGTGATCCTGCCGCAGGCCGCGTTCGGGCTCCCGGTGACGATCATCATCCTGCGCTCCTTCTTCCGCACCATCCCGGCCGAGATCGAGGAGTCGGCCACCCTGGACGGCTGCACCCCACTCGGCTTCTTCTGGCGCATCCTGCTGCCGATGGCCCGGCCCGCGCTGGCCACGGTCTCCGTGCTCGCGCTGGTGGCCAGCTGGAACAACTTCCTGCTCCCGCTGGTGGTCTTCAACGAGCCGACCTCGTGGACCCTGCCCCAGGGCGTGCAGCAGTTCCAGGGCCAGTTCGCCGCCGATACCGCCCGGATCCTGGCGTACGTGGTGCTCGCGATGGTTCCGGCGCTGGCGTTCTACGCGGTGGCCGAGCGGCAGCTGATCGGCGGGCTCGCCACCGGAGCGGTGAAGGGCTGACCCCCGGGTCGGCACCGGCGAGCAGCAGCCGCTGCCGTCCGTGGTCGGCGCGGATCAGCTGGTCAGGATCGTTCACGGTGACCCTCGGGCGCGAAGCACACGCTGGCCGAGGGTCGCCGGCGACCTGTCCCGCCGGCCGGTGAGCCTGTTTCCAGCCGGTCTGGCGCGTGGCGCCAGACCGGCTGATCCGCGCTCTCGCCGACCTGATCGTCAGCCGATGACCTCCTCCGCGCTGCGCGCGCCGACGAGCCCGCGGGTGAGCTCGGCGAGGATCTCCAGGCCGTCCTCGGTGAGGACCGACTCCGGGTGGAACTGGACACCCGCGAACGCAGGACCGCGCAGCGCGTGCACGGCGCCGTCCACAGTGTCCCGCGCCAGCCGCACCTCCCCGTACGGCGTGTCCAACCGGTCGGCCGCAGACAGTGCGGTGAAGGTGGAGTAGAAGCCGACCCGGCGCGCGCGGCCGAACAGGTCGATCTCCTGCTGCACCCCCTGGTACGGAGCGGTGCGCCTGTGCAGCCGCAAGCCGAGCCGGGCGCAGAGCACCTGGTGCCCCAGACAGACCGCGAGGGTCGGCTGGCCGCGGTCCAGCAGGTCTGCGACCAGGCGGTGCAGGAGGGCCATCTTCGGGTCGCCGAGGTCGCCCGGGTCGCCCGGCCCGGGACCCGGAACGACGATGTCAAAACCGGTCGCGTCACCGCAGCTGTGGTACGGGCGCAGGGTGACCTCGAAGCCCAAAGCTCGCAGCTGATGGGCGAGCATGGCGGTAAAGGTGTCCTCGGCATCGATGATCAGAATCCGCCGCCCAGCGAGTTCGGGCAGCGCCGTACCGGGGCCTCGCCGGGTCAGCCAGAACCGGGCGAGGTGCTCGTTGCGCGCGGCGAGCGCCGACTGGATCTCCGCGTCGACCAGGGACGGATCCGCCACCGGAGGCGCGCCGGCCATCGGCACGGCGGCGGCCCCTGCGGCGGGCGCGCCGAAGGCCGCGAGGATTCCCGCCGCCTTGGCGTACGTCTCGGCCACCTCGCCGTCGGGCGTGGAGTTTCGGACCAGGGTCGCGCCGACCGGCACGCGCAGCCGTCCGGCGTGATCGATCTCCGCGGTGCGGATCAGAATCGGCGCGTCCAGCGTCTGCCGGCCGGATGCGTCGTGGCCGAGCAGCGCGAGGACTCCGGCGTAGTAGCCGCGCCCGCGCCGCTCGTGCCGGGCGATCACCCGGCAGGCGTTCTCGATCGGGCTGCCGGTCACGGTCGGGGCGAACATGGTCCGGCGCAGGACCTCCCGCACGTCCAGCGCGGTCTCGCCGGCCAGCAGGTACTCGGTGTGCGTGAGCTGGGACATCTGCTTCAGGTACGGACCGACCACCTGCCCGCCCAGCTCGGCCACGTCGGCCATCATCTTCAGCTCCTCGTCCAGCACCATGTACAGCTCGTCGATCTCCTTGCGGTCGGCGAGGAAGCGCAGCAGACCGTCGCGGTCCGGGCCGCCCGGCTGGTGGCGGTACGTGCCGCTGATGGGGTTCATCATCACCGTGCCGTCCTCGACGCTGACGTGCCGCTCCGGGGTCGCGCCGACGAACGTGCGGTCCGTGTGCACCAGGAAGGTCCAGTACGCCCCGCGCTCGCCGACCAGCAGCCGGCGCAGCGCGGCCAGCCCGGCGGCGACCGGACTGCCGGCGACCGAGGCGGTGAACGTGCGATGGATGACGAAGTTGGCGCCTTCGCCGCGGCCGATCTCGTCGCGCAGCACCGCCTCGACGGTCCGGCCGTACTCCGCGTCACCGATGTCGAAGCTGCCCCCGGACAGCTCGACCACGCGGTCCGGCAGGAGTGCCAGCGCGTCCGCCAGCGGCACCTCCTCCGATTCCCTCACGCGCAGGCAGGTCAGCGGGGCGTGGTCGTCGACGCAGGCGAAGCCGCGCTCGGCGACCTGCCGGTAGGGGACAACGGCGAGCGTCCGCGGGCCCGGCCCGCTCGGAAGGGGGATGGTGGCGAGCGTGTCGGCGGTGGCCAGCTCACCCACCAGCACCTCGACGTGCGCGCGGCCCTCCCGCCGCAGCAGGGCGAACGGGCCCGGGTCGGGGTCGGTCAGAATCCGGTGCAGCAGGGACATGGTCGTTCCTTCGGCGCTGGGGCCGGCGGCGTGGCGGTTGCGCCCGGGGAACGACGGCGGCCGCCTCGTCGGGCGGCCGCGTGGTCACAGGTCAGCTACGCGCGCACGGTGTGGGCCGCCATCGTGGCGGGCCACCAGCTGTTGAGTCGCGCGAGCACGGCACCGAGCATAACGTACGGTGGGGGTG